>JAGYNC010000054.1 GCA_018400135.1 Victivallaceae bacterium | reverse complement strand
CAACTCATACTAGCCTCGACCCCTCCCAAAGAGTTTTATTGATAATATATTATAGCAATTTAACCGATTTGCCCATTGGGTTAAATGGAAAATTCAAGACAATTTACTTTTTTGGGAAATGCATTGCGGCAATTCTGATGTTTACCCACGCCCCGGCATCCGGATGGGTGTTTAGTGGTTGTGCTCCGGTTGAATTCCGTAGCGTCGCTCTACTTCGGTTGAGTTGGCAGCAACCCGATATATACCGGGAGAAACGTGATGAAGTTCTCTGAATTTGCGAACAAAATGCACGTAATTGCCATAACCGCATTGCGCGGCTATTTGATAAACCGGAAGGTGAGATTCCCTCAACAACCGCCGCGCAAACCTCATTCTACATTCCGTCAGACAAGAATTGAAGCCGCGTTTACCGTAACGGGTGAATAGCTGTGAGACATAGCCGCTGCTGATACCGAACATCTGTGCCGCCGTTTCCCGGTCAATATTATCCTGAAAACTGTTTTCCACCCAGCAGGATATTCTTCTAAACAACAACATGGGTTGTGGAATCTTTTCGTTCGCAGGACAGCGGCATTCCGCCAATGCCAGTTTAATCATGGCTCTGGCCAGATTTTGAGTGACGGCATTATCCGGATTTACGGCAAGTGTGGCCAACGCGTTTGAAACGTGGTCTATGGCCTCGCTGTACTCATGTCCAGTGTGAAAAAAGCTGTATTCGGGAGTCCCGGGATTGGTTGCGGTTTGAGAATAGTATGATATTCTCAGATAGTTGGAACGAGGCACAATGCAGAGCAATTCGAACTCGCCACGCCAATCCTGTAATTCCCAGCTGTATGGTGGACTGAACTGTCCATCGCCTGTTTTAAGAGTGATTTTCTTACACCCGTTATAGAGCGGCAATAACAGATTTTTCTGTCCTGAAATCACGAAATTAAGCCGTGCCCATGGTTGAATAACTGCACCCTGTACTACCTTATCTTCTATAATACCAAGGTGAATTTGTCCCAAAGCCGTATGCCTGAGTTGTTGCAGTTTTGCGATAATTTTACTTTTGACATCCATTTTATCACGGATTCAGGGTTTCAGTTAACATATTGTATATTAATATAACTTTACGCATATTTACTTCAAGTTAATTTAGTGTTATAATATAGGCACATCACGTTTTCATTACAGTTACTAATGGCTCATTATTCGATAAAATATAATCGTATGATCAAGTTACCAAATATTCAATAAAACGTTAAATATGACAAAAGGGTAAACATGATGGATTCTCATAAAGATACCATTCTCGGATTTGGTGAAGTTATGCTCAGGTTATGTCCTGAAGATAAAATGCGCCTGTGCCAGGTACTACCTGGCAACCTGAATGCTGCCTTTGGTGGAGGAGAGGCCAATGTCTGTGCTTCTCTGGCAATGTTGGGCGCAAAAGCCCGCTATGTTACCGCTTTACCCGATAATGCCATAACCCTCTCTTTCATGGCGCAAATGCGCGGTCTTGGCGTTGACATTGACCGCATTTTATTGACAGGAAATGGGCGAATGGGAATATATTTTGTTGAATCCGGCGCTAATCAGCGCAGTTCCAACGTTATTTACGACCGGAGCTACTCCTCTATTTCCCAAACCACTCACGACGAGTATGATTTTGAACATCTACTGCAAGGTGTTAAATGGTTACATTTAAGTGGAATCACCCCGGCATTGAGCGAGGCTGCTTTTTTGAGCACATTGGCGATGGCCAAACACGCCGCCGCTGCCGATATCCGCGTTTCGTGTGACTTGAACTACCGAAAAAAATTATGGAATTGGCGGCCGGGAACAGCCAGGGCAGAACTAGCGCGGGAGTGCATGGAACAAATTGTCCCGTCGGTTGACGTAATTATTGGCAACGAAGAAGACGCTTCCGACGTATTTGGTATTCGGGCTGCCGGATCGGATGTTGAATCCGGCAGAATTGATACCAGCGGCTATCAGAAAGTTGCCACCGCGTTGGCAAAGAAATTCCCCAAGGCACAGTATGTGGCGATTACCCTGCGGGAGAGTATTTCTGCCGATCACAACAACTGGGGAGCGATGCTATATGATGTTAAAACCCGCCAGGCACACTTTGCCCCCATGGACGTTCAAGGCGAATATAAACCGTTTCAGATTCGCGATATTGTCGATCGCGTCGGCGGCGGAGACTCGTTCGCTGCCGGACTTATTTATGCGTTGAACGATCAACTTTACCAAATGCCGGAACAGGCAATAAAATTTGCGGTGGCTGCAAGCTGCCTGAAGCATTCCATCAAAGGCGACTTCAACTACGTCAGTCTGACTGAAGTTGAATCTCTGATGAAAGGAAATGTCTCGGGGCGGGTGCGTCGTTAACAAAAAAGGAGAGTAACATGTTGTTGGAAGATTTTAATGTGAGACTGAAAGAATGTCCAATGATCGCTATTATGCGTGGCATATCCACCGCGGACGTAATTCCTTCCTGCGAAGCGCTGGCTACGGCCGGGATCAAGCTGATGGAAATAACCATGAACTCGCCGGACGCAATAACCTGTATCAGGCTGGCGGCGGAATATTTTTCAAACAGTGATGTTATGATCGGCGCGGGCACAGTATTGTTACCCGCAGAAGTTGATGCTGTTGCTGACGCTGGAGGGAAGTATATCGTATCGCCCAATACCGATCCGGCAGTAATTAAGCGCACCAGAGAACGCGGTCTGGTATCCATGCCCGGGTTTATGACTCCGACTGAAGGGTTTATCGCGCTGGCTGCGGGAGCCGACTTCTTGAAATGTTTTCCTGCCGGAACATTGGGTGCTGACTATATCAAAAGTGTCAAGGCGGTTATCCCCGCGCCAATAATAGCCACTGGTGGGATTGACACAAACAATGCGGCGACGTTTCTGTCCGTTTCTGCCGGGCTGGGCGTAGGTTCATTCCTGTATAAACCGGATCGTAAACCGGAAGAACTGGCGAAGTGTGCACACACATTTAAAGACTGTCTGTTGTAATTCAAACGTCGTATTTGATATCCGGCACTACGGGGTCGTAACGCGGATGGTCAACTTTGGGCACCCGCATACCGGCAGTGCGATAGATGGATGGTTTTGAATCACACTCAAAAATGAGCACGGGCGCGAAATCGTGTTCCATTGCATCAGGTAACTCAACGGTTATTTTGTCATCTTTCTGGATAAAATCAAGTGCGCCGTATTTACGGCAAGACACCGCGTTGACTTTCATTTCGAATCCAGTCAGAGTATGTTGCTGCCCGGGATGAAAAAACAGTATCTGGAAAAGTTTGAGTCCCTTGGCTGCGAACGGGCCGGCGGCGTCCCAATCGCCGCGGTCTCCCTCTTCGCGCATGATTGGAGCAAACGGCATTGGCTCGATCCCGACGAGCAGGTCATCTCCGCCGTCCCTTATCCACTGACCGACTGTATGGACTATCTCGCTGCTGGCAGCAGGTACCGTGCCCGTACCATCCGGCCCGATATTCAACAGCAGGTTGCCTTGTCGCGTTGAACATGTCAATAACATCTCTACCAGTTCGATTGGCGATTTCCAGCAAGTGTCATGATGATGAAAACCCCAGTGCCGGTTGAGGGTTACACACACCTCCCAGGGACGCCACGGATCAGGAGCAGTCAAGTGTTGTTCCGGCGTGGCGAAGTCGCCGGGCAGGCCGTTTCTGCCATTAAAAATGAGATGCGGCTGGATTTTTCGCAATTCCTCGTTCATCCGCTTTGCCTGCCAGTTGTCGGCGTTGAACGGCCACCAACCGTCATACCACATAATATCAATGGGATTAAAGAGCGTAATCAGCTCTTTAAGTCGGGCGAAAGTGTTAGCAATAAATTTCTCGTAATCAGCTTTATTTTCCAGCGCGGCAACCGCATCCGGCTGGTCATACCAGTTATTAAGACTGTGATAGAGACCAATTTTCAAGCCATGTTGTCTCGCCGCGTCCACTATTTCCCGAACAAAGTTACGTCCACAATAATTAACAGAATTGAAATCGGACAACTTTGTATCATACATCCGGAAACCGTCGTGGTGCATGGTGGTAAATACCAGATATTTCATACCGCCGTCGAGCGCCAAACGACAGAGTTTGTCGGCATCAAACGCCACCGGGTTAAAATCCGTGGCCACGCTTTTGAGTTTATCAAGTGACATCTTTTCACGGTTCACAACCCACTCGCCACGACCGATTTTACTGTAAAGGCCGAAATGCACAAACATACCATATCGCGACCCGGCTATTTCTGATTTATTCATGACTATGCTTCTCTTTTAGAATTTTTTGTTGATATTGGTTTAATAAAACGACTATCCAATTTTTTTCAAGAGGGTGAAAGTCTCTTTAAGTGTGTTTTTCCTGTCGCGAGTTGCATAGCGGTATGATTCAGACTATATTTAGCGGTTGAGGCACAGTTAAAATGTTTATGAAAGGTACACTGAGAGGAAGTCGGTTAAACTGATAACCGTGGCGAAGACGGACAACGGACAGAGAGGGCTCTCAATCGTTCTCCGTTCTTGTCGTCACCGTTATCAACTGAAAAACCAGAAAGAAATAGTGGAGAAAAATACTCATGACGGCAGCGGCAACTAAGGATGTCCATTATGAATGAAACGAGCCAAAACAATGGAAATATGAAGATCATGCGGTTGCCCACGGTAAAGCGGTTGCCGACCTATCTGCACATTCTGAAACAACTTGAGCGGGATGGCCAGAAATTCGTTTCTACCACCACACTGATTAATGAGTTGGATTTCAAGCCGATCCTGGTGCGCAAGGATCTTTTCCTGATGGGTATTTCCGGGAAACCGCGTACCGGTTATGACTTGAAGGAGTTGATCGCTGCCATTGAGAATTATTTGGGCTGGAACAATATTGACGAAGCAGTATTGGTAGGGGCCGGCGCACTCGGTTCGGCATTAATCGGACACAAGCCATTTGAAGAGAACGGCCTGAAAATTATCGCCGGATTTGATGTTGATTCTTCCAGGATTGGGAGAACGATTCACGGCAAAAAAATTTATCATTTGTCGGAACTCTCCGAGCAAGTTCAGCGCACCGGGGTTCGGGTCGGTATCATTACCGTACCCTGGCGGGAAGCTCAAAAAGTCGCGGATATTCTGGTGGCGGCCGGGATTTGGGGCATTTGGAATTTCAGTATGGTGAAACTGAAAACACCACCGGACGTGGTATGTCACAACGAAAATCTTGCCGGCGGCCTGGCGGTATTTTCCGTCAAATTGCAAAAAATGCGGGAAGCTCTGCTATAACAAGAAATTTCGTAATCTCGGCAAATTAATATGTCTGCAATATTTATTCCCATCTTTAATCGCGTGTTTCTTCGAGGTTTTTGTGTTGTCATCCTGGTGGCAATGTCAATAACACTCCGGGCAACTACGGAGAAGTTGACCATACTTAATACTGCCGACATTCACGGCCGCATTGAAGGGCGACATTCGGGGTTGCTTAAACTGGCAACGCTGATTGAACAGGAGCGTCGGACGGCTGCGCCCGATGCTGTATTGCTTATCGACTGCGGGGATACGATTGAAGGCACTTTTTCCAGTTGGGAGACGCGCGGCGAAACGGTAATTAATTTGCTGAATAAATTGCGATGCAATGTATGGGTTCCGGGCAATCATGACTTCGATTTCGGGGTGGATATTTTAGCACGTCGAATTCAACAATTTGACGGTATTGTGTTGGCGGCGAATTTGCATAGCCCCCCACTGGCTGACAAAGTCAAAAAGTGGCAGATGTTTACCTTAGGCAGGACAAAAGCGAAAATCGCGGTTATCGGCATGGCATGTCCACAGATGTATGATCCGGCGATATGCGGCCAACCCACGCCTGAAGTGAGTGCTATTGATCAGGCATTGCGCGAAATCATTGGTGAAGTAACACAAAGCCGACCGGACATTATTGTTCTGGCCATGCATATTGGTAAATACGCATCAGGTTTTAATGTTTATTCGCTACTGGCGGACTTTCCGGAAATTGATCTTGTCTTATGCGCCCATTCTCATCAACAACTGCCGGGCGAAAAAGTTTGCGGGGCCTGGTTGGTTCAGTCCGGGAAACACGCTCAGGAGTTGGGAAAAATAGTGATCGAATTTGACGGGCAAAACCGGCGTATTATCAGAATCCGGTCAGAATTGTTGCCGTGCGATGCCATGATGGAGCATCCGACACTCAAGGCGGCTGTCGAACCAATCATGACTAAAGTTCGTCAACTTGCAGCGGAAAGGGTTGGACGGGTTAAATTTATTGATGCCGATCGGCATTCTCCGGAGTTATTACTGGGGACTCTTGCCGCAGATGCCATGCGTCACGCGGCAAAAAAGCAGAAGCCGGATATGGCAGTTTATAGCAGTTACCAAAGGCACACGAAACTGAGACCAAAAATGACAGTTTCTCGCCTTATGCTGTTCAATTGGTTCAGGTTTCAGGATCGTATCGGGGTTGTTACTTTTCCCGGCAATTCTTACGAATTCGATAATATTATTAAGGAGTTGACATCCCGGGAGAAGCGCGGCTATTATTCGATTTTTTCGGGCAAAAAACTAAGTCGGCGCAATCGCATAAAACCGCATGAACCGGACAAACCGCTGACTGTTGTCTTCAGCAGTTATGCTATTTCCGGGGCAGGTAATAAGTTTCCCGGATTACGCGACTTTTCCTCGAAACCAGGTAGAACCCATATGCTTGATAAGCGATTGCGCGATGCTGTCGCGGATTATCTCCGCACCAATCCAACAGTTAAATACCGTAAATAAATATTTAGCGCGTAAACGTAAGGTGGGAAAATGCAACAGTTTAATATCGCGCAGTTGTTGAATGAGGCGGCCGGAAAATATGGTGATCGCCGCGCGCTATACGAGCCGTGCGGCAAAAACAAAAAAGGTGGTTTTCGTTACCGTATTTTAAGTTTTAAAGAATTGAACGTGTTGACCAACGCTTATGCGGAAATGTTGTCGTCACGCGGCGTTACTCCCGGCATGCACGTGCTGATGCTGGTCAAGCCTGGCCTTGAGTTTGCTGCTGCTGTTTTTGCCGTTTACCGCACCGGGGCCGTGCCGATACTCATTGATCCCGGCATGGGATCTAAAAATCTTCGCGGATGCATCCGTACTACCGCGCCGGAAGCAATGGTAGCAATATCCGCAGCACACTGGTTTCGAAAATGGTTTAAATTAGATTTTCAATCCGTCAGGCTGGCCTTTTCCCTTGGTCGAGCCGCGCCTTCGGATTGTCTTCGCCTGGAACAAGCAGCAACTCCAGAGGAAGTGATGCGTGGCGCAGAATTTGAGTTTTCCGGGCCGCAAACCACATTAGACGATCCCGCCGCGATTGTTTTTACCACTGGCAGTACCGGGCCGCCGAAGGGTGTAATTTATGCCCATCGTACTTTCCGCAAACAAATTGAAATTATCAGGGAGGTTTACGGCGCTGATCCCGAACATGTGGATATGTCCGGATTTCCTTTGTTTGCGCTCTTCGCAATCGTTCTTGGTATGCCCAGCGTCATTCCCCGCATGGACTTCACGCGGCCAGCTCAAGTTAACCCGAAAAACATTATCAGCGCAATAACAGAACATAGCGTTAGTTTTTCCTTTGGTTCTCCGGCATTGTGGCGAACCGTATGTTCATACTGCCTGGAACACAATATCCTTTTACCATCCCTCAAAAAGGTGTTACTGGCCGGAGCTCCGGTTTCAGTGGATTTACATCGAATGTTGAAACAGATCATCGCGCCGGATGGCGAAACACTGGTGCCCTACGGAGCAACTGAAGCATTGCCGATTGCCAATTTTACCGGTAGCGAAATGATAGCGGAAACTGCGGCTCTTACCGCCCGGGGCAAGGGCTATTGCGTCGGGTATACCAATCCCGGTGTTGAAATAAGAGTAATCGCGTGTGTGGACGAACACATTCCTGTCTGGCGCGATGACTTGACGGCAGCAACCTTGTCTATCGGAGAAATCGTGGTCAAAGGCGATGTTGTAAAAAAGAGCTATTTCAACGCGCCGGGGGCAGATGCTGCGTCCACCATTCCCGACCCGACCGGTGGAGTCTGGCATCGAATGGGTGATATGGGTTATTTTGACAAAAAAAAACGTCTTTGGTTTTGCGGACGAAAAAGTCATCGGGTTATAACACCACAAAGAACCTATTATTCGGTCTGTTCCGAAGCTATTTTCAACCGGCACGCGGACGTGTTTCGTTCCGCTCTGGTTGCGGACGGCACGGATTCACCGGTACTGTTTGTGGAACCGGAAGTCGGCCGCTGGCCAGCACACCGTGCTGCTGAAGATAATCTTATCCGGGAACTGAAACAGCTTGGCGCGGAATACGATTTTACCAGAGAAATCAATAAATTTATTCTGCGCAAACGCTTTCCTGTGGATATTCGGCACAATGCCAAAATATTCCGGGAAAAACTTGCTCAAACGGCACGCAATTTCAAGTTGTGTTGAAAATCATGGAATCACGGAAAAAGAATTTATTTGTTGCAATTTTTGATGGATTCGTAAATGTCACGTGGCGCATCTGCCGCATACTAGGGGGCATGATTGTAAAAATTTGCAGCGGTATTGCACATCTGATTGCCAAAACTTGGTCAGCAACAGATCGTCTTCCTTACGGGTCGCGCGTTTGCGCGGAAATTGCCGGATTGTTTCGCGGTATCGGGCGCGGTCTGCGTATCATACTCTATCCCCTTACCGCCATCGGAAATAAGATAATCACCTCTGCCGACCAATCGTTGCCAATGCGTCGGCTGGTGGTGAGTGTGCTGCTACTTGCTGTTATCATTTTTTACTGGTTTTTTACGCCATTCTGGCCATACGGCACCTGGTATGCTTACGAAAACGGCAAGGCGTCCTGGTACGGCGGCAAGTTTTATTTTCGGCGTACTGCTTCGGGTGAATGGTTTTTGCCCGGACCGTTTTATACGGCCGCGCACAAGACCTTGCCGCTGGGCACCAAAGTGCTGGTAGTCAATAGCAAGACCCTAGAACGGGTAGTGGTGCGCGTCAATGATCGCGGACCATTTGTTGAGGAAAGAATTATTGATTTGACTTATGCCGCGGCTAAAAAAATCGGGGTTTACCAGCCGGGAACAGCCAATGTAACCATTTACACCCGGAAACCACGACATAAAAATTCCCGCCGAATTTTTGTAACCCGATAATTTGGGAGAAAGAGTCTAAATGAATAACTATATCAGTAGTTTTGCTGAAAAGATTAACACCATAATTAGCGAATCTTTGGACTTCATTATTGCTCGATATGAGCGTGACCCAACCTGTCATTTTATCGACACTAAGGTTGACCTTATTTCCGGAAAAGATTTTTACCCTCTTTCACCTGGAACCGAGTATCGCGGCAAAGACGTAATTTACAGCTGGATTCAGGGTCGTGGACTGGAAGCCCTGGCCGGACACGCCCGCTGGCTGGAGCGTTGCCGCGCAATCGGCTGGCAGGAACGCGTAAGCAGCATAAAGCGCATTCTCCGTGAAGTAATAGCTTCGATGGAGAGTTGTCGCCAAAGAAATCATGGTCATCTATTTTTTGCCATGTCGCCAGAAGGACAATTCCTGCGAATTGAAAACTGTCGGGATTTGCATCCGGCACAAGATGTATCGTCCGGCGCCAACTACAGCGATTTGTTCTACTCTAAGGGATTGTTGTCAGCAGCAGCGTATTTGGATGATGTCGCTCTAAAATCTCTGGCTGAAAAGTACTTCGAATGGGTGATCGACGATATCAGAAATTTCCGCTTTGCCACGGATCAACAAATGTTTGATCCGGCGAATCAGGTGGTTTCCATCCCGGGAAAACGCCTGCAGGGACCGTGGATGATCTCTCTGTCTGGAACCGCGTTGGCGGCGGATATTTGCGACCACCGCAAGTGGTTGCGTATCAGCCGGGAAATAATTGAGTATATTTTTGAGTTTCACATCAATACTGGACAGCGTTCCGAACTCGAAAAGTGGGACTTCTGGGAGGCAATTGACAAAACTGGTCGTCCCTGGCTGGATGACAGAAAACTTATCTGCGATCCTGGGCACGCACTTGAATTTGTTGGCTTATCAACTAAATGTCTGCTCAAAATGCGCGAACTGCAAGTCCACTCGGATTTTGTTTCACGCTTCGCGGCACATTATCCTGAGTTGCTGAAACACAACTTTCATCTGGGATTTGCTCAGAATATCGGTATTATAAAAACATCCAACCTTCTTTCGCGCAAGCCCATCAATACCGACATGCCCTGGTGGAGCCTGCCCGAAACAATTCGAGCAGCAGCCAATGTGAAAGCTCTCTGCGATTGTGATACTTCGTCCATCATCGAGCAATGCGCAAACGCATTTCTAAAACACTACGTTAACCCTGATGTTCATTACATGGCAATACAAACGCTTGATTCGCGAGGAAAACCATCTGCGGCGATTCCCGCCGTGCCCGATGCCGATCCCGCCTATCACACCGGACTGAGCCTGATCGATTTTTTGTCTCAACAGTAGTGCAAACTAACGTCCTGTATCCCTCTTGTTTTTTCCTGTTTTCCCGGGGATAGGCCGTTGGGTCTGGCCTGGCGAGCCCTCCGCCGCATGTATTCCGGAAACCTGAAGCATACTGATTAACAATAACATCAGACTGGCCTGTACCACGATAACCGCAGCGGTGTTGAAACTTCCCCAAAGAATGGGCAATACGCTCAGCCCGATAATCAACGCCATCAGATGCACCATCTGCACCGCACGCTTACGACTCATCCCCATCTTTTCAAAGCGATGCGAGATGTGATTATGATCTCCAATATAAATCGGTTTCCCATTGCGTAATCGGATAACCACCACAGCGGCGGTGTCAAACAACGGCACTGCCAAAATGAATAACGGAATCAAAATGGGAAAACGCGACAGAGAATAAACGCGCGAAAAATAAGTGATAGCGCCCGCGATCACGGCCACAATGTAGCCCAGGAAGTGACTGCCGGAATCGCCCATAAAAATGGTTGCCGGCGAATGGTTGAAAAACCAGAATCCAATCCCAACGCCAGTAGTCATAGCGGAAAATACGGCGATAAAATACTGCTGGGTTATTGCTGCCACTACGGTGAATAGCCCCATTGCAATAGTTACAACTCCTATCGCCAATCCATCCATGTTGTCGAAAAAATTAATCGCGTTCATCATCAATATGATCCACAGAATCGAAACCATGCTGATTATAATCGGATTATTTAAAAAAATACTGACCCTGATTCCCCCACCAAAGACCGCCAGCGCGGCAATAACAAACTGTCCGGAAAACTTGATCCCCGCACTCATGCCGAACTTGTCATCCAGCAATCCCAGCAACATTGCCAGAAATGCCCCCAATGCAATAAAGAATACCCGCGACGAGACATGACTGATCCCCGGCAGATGGGCTTGCAGATTAATCGAAAAATTGCTGATCGCAGGAGAATAAACACTTGCATAGCCGAGAATAAGACACAACAACCAGGCGCTGAACATAGCCGCGCCACCCAGCAATGGAGTAGCTCTGCCGTGTCCCTTATGCGTCTCATGCGCCGGACGGTCCATAAAATTAGTAACTTCGGCCAGTTTCTGGAACGCCGGAGTAAGACACATGCAAAAGATTGTGCCGGCCAGAAATGCAAACAGATAAAGATGTTCCCATTGAATCATTTATTTATGCTCCTTAAAATAAGATTGGTGGAGAAATTAACCATCCAGCACATATAGGTCACGTAATAAGAAAAAGCAAAATAGGGGGCCACTCCCAAAATGCTCCGCATCGGGCGTTCCGCTCCCGCGCCGCTTTTGATTTTTCTTTATTTCTTTCTTGCCAGTATAGTGTTATGTTACCTGGTTTTGCTGGAATGCTATATTATAGCAGTAAAGCGTGAAGTTTTAAACCTTAAACTATTCAATTTACCACGGATTAAGAAAAATGGCGATATCATATCTTTTTGGACCGGTCGCTTCGCGGCGTCTGGGAATTTCACTGGGCATGGACTTGGTACCGCACAAAACCTGTTCTTTAAACTGTGTTTACTGTGAATCGGGCGCAACCACGCTGTTGACCGCGGAACGACGCGAGTATGCACCGGCGAAAGAGGTTATCCGTCAATTGGACGAACGCTTGCGCGTTCAACCGCAATTAGATTATTTAACCTTTTCGGGGGCTGGTGAGCCAATGCTCAATTCGGGCATCGGCCGAATCGTCGCCTTTGTGAAGCATAACTATCCACGATACCGGATGTGCCTGCTGACCAATGGCACGTTATTGCACGATCCCAAAGCGGTGCGGGATATTGCCGACATCGATTTAGTGATTCCATCGCTGGACGCAACCAATCAACAAGAGTTTGAAGCAATTAATCGTCCGGGGCCTGAACTTAATTTCGAGCACTTTTCAACTGCTCTCATCAATTATTGCCGTGCCACAAAATCCACAATATGGCTGGAGATTTTCATTGTCCCCGGAGTTAACGACTCAGATGCATCCATAGCTCGTTTTGCAAAGTTGGTGAAGGCCGCTGTCCCGACAAAAGTGCAACTTAATACGCTTGACCGTCCGGGATGTGTTGATTGGATAAAACCATCCACAGCGGAAAATACTATGCGATTCGTAAGAGCGCTGGAACCACTGGTGCCGGTTGAAGCAGTTGGTCCATTTAAGTACCAGAGCACAAGCACGGCAGCTATTGCCGCCGACAGCCATTGTAGTAATCTGGGCGAGCGTATCCTGGCTTTGGTAACACGTCGCCCGTCAACAGCGTTGGACATTGTGACTACCTTTGGCATCAGCGAAGCATTAGTACAAAACAAGCTGTGTGAACTGTTGAATCGGGGAAGTATTCGGATAGAAATTCGCGAGCGCGGTGAGTTTTATACTTCCAATAATTAGACCGTGCTCGAA
>JAGYNC010000053.1 GCA_018400135.1 Victivallaceae bacterium | reverse complement strand
GCCTGTGGAAAAACATTGAGCATAAGGTTGTTGAGGCGAATTATCAATGATGCCAGCAAAAGAATTTTAAAAAGCAAACATTTTCCTCACTCTTTGACGGGGGCGAGGCTACAACACCCGAGGAGGAACGACGAGGCTGTGTAGTATTGACCCCGAACCATTCGCGATCTTTCCGTAGTGGCGACTCTCGATGAGAGCGCCCGTGCCGGTTTCATCGAAACACGGCACTACTTTTTGGGGTATCGAGTTACCGTAAAGAGTGATGGATTACGAACTCCAGCTAGGATCGCTTTATTAAATTGAGGATAAAAAAAACATATGAAAACAGAAGTGTATATCTCGAAAAATCAGCCTGACATAACAAAGCTTAGTGAGTATTTGTCTCGTCCGGTTCATCACGAATCACTGATTATTCCGACAAGAAAACTCAGAAAAAACGAAGTGGATATTTCTTCGGGTTTTCGGTTGAATATTTTGGCGGAGACGAATAAGGCATTATCGGTTATTTCCGATGATTTTAAAAATTTCATGGCTGTCTGCATGCAAACAACATTGAATGACAACGGGTTTGAAATAGTTGCTCGTATCGGCGAAATAACGAATTTGCCGACAGGAGCTTGCGAAGCGTTTGAAATTCATACCCGAAAAGATAAGTGTACCATAACGGCACAGAGCATTGACGGCTTGAGAAGGGCATTTGTTTATTTGGAAGACGAAATGACGCTGCGTCGCTATCCGGCGCTGAAACGTGAAAAGAATAACTATTATAAAACGGCGCGATTAAGAATTTCGCGTTCTCCCATCGCCAGTTATCGCTACGGGGGCGGCTGGGAACTGGAAAATGATCATGAGTTTTATCCTGATGAATATCTGAATGGATTGATGCATTGCGGAATCAACGCGATATGGGTAGCGGGAATCTTTCGTAATCTGATCAAATCAAAAATTATTCCGGAAGCAACCCCGGAAGTTGACAACAAGAGCCTGGAGCGTTTAAACGAACTGGTAAGCAGAGCCGCCGATTATGGCATCAAGGTTTATTTGTTTTGTATGGAACCGCGGACTTTACCGGCGGAATCCAACGTGTTCAAGAAATATCCCGAACTCAAAGGACGCTCCTGGTGCAGGGGCGGCGACAAATGGGAAACATCGCTTTGCACCTCTTCTGCGATGGTTCAGGAATATATGAAAGAAAGCATCCGTGAGCTTTTCACTGCCGTGCCGAATCTGGGAGGCATGATCCAGATTTTCTCGGGAGAACGCCTCACTAATTGCTATACTTACGGAGACAATTATCCTGACAAGACAATGCCCTGTGAACGTTGCCTCGATAAACAACGCGGTGAAGTGCTGACCGATGTTATAAATTTATACAACCGGGAAATAAAAAAGGTCGCGCCCCGCGCGGAATTTATTGCCTGGAGTTACGGCATGTATGCTCAAGTTCGCAATGTAAAAGAGTATATTGTGGACAATATGGACAGGAAAATTATCTGGCTCGAGAATTTTGAACACAACGGCAGAAAAAAATATTTCAACAAATTTATTGAAAACGCCGAATATTCTCTGTGTTATCTGGGACCTTGTCCCGAATTTGAAAATATCCTGAGCCGGGCCGACTTAAACGGCAAAGAGGTTTTTGCTAAAATTCAGCTCGGAACTACCTACGAGCAGTCGGCAATACCTTATATTCCGGTTCCGGAAAGTGTTCATGAAAAATGTAAATTCATAAACAAGAAAAGTATTCCCGGCGTTTTTGTCTCCTGGATTATCGGCGGTTATCCGGATTTGATGCTTAAGGCTTCAGACGAGGCACTGCGTCTTCCCATGCTTAAACAGAGCGATTTCCTCAAACGCCTCGCGGCAATTTATTGGGGAGAAGAGCTCGCCGACAAGGTTGTTTTGGCCTGGCAGCATTTTTTCAAAGCATTCCAGAATTATCCTATTGATAAAAATACTTTTTATTATGGCCCGATAACCCGATGCCCCGCATACCACCTTTATCTTGAACCACAGAACCTGACAACTATAAAATGGGTTTATAACTGGGGGATTGACCGGGAACGCAAGCAACAACCATTCTACGATGATATGAATGAAAATTGGCTGGGACAGTTTTCCGTCGGGGAAATGATTGCATTGTACCGAAGTATAGCGGAAGAGTGGCGTAATGGAGTAACTATTCTGAATAATATGGCAAATGAGACAGGGAGAACGGCACACTCTATCCAGGCGGCAGTTGCCGAGGCCGCGCTCATACAGTTTGAGTCTGCGGCCAACGTCTATGAATTCTATCATTTGCGGGAATCCTGGTTGAATTCCCACTCAAAGGAACTGAGTAACAGATTAGCCAATATTGTAGAAAATGATATAGAATTAGCTGAAAAAATGAAAAATCTGCTTCCGGTTGATCCGCGCCTGGGATTCCAATCCGAGCTTATATATTATGTTTTTTCCGAAGAACTACTGGATGAAAAAATCAAACAATCACGCTCCGTTTATCTTGAACTGAAAAAACATGCCAAGTCATAATTTTATATTCGGCATTGGCAATCACAAGGTATCATTAAAAAATTAGTAATCGCTCACTCTTTGGGTGGAGTCGAAGCTACGACACCCGAGGATGAACGACGATAGTATTGACTCCGTCCCCAATAGGGTAAGGAAAAGGCAAATGAAAACCAAGGCTGTTGTTTTTCCAGAAGAGAACAAATTTGAATTAACCGAAATAACCTTGCCGGATCCCGGTCCGGAAGATATTGTTGTGAAAACCCTTGTAACTGCTATTTCTCCGGGAACCGAACGCTGGACACTTTTGGGAAGACACATTGGGACTGTTTTCCCTTGTATTCCGGGTTATCAGCGAATCGGGATCGTACAAGAATGCGGCAATCGGGTCACGAGCTTTCAAGTGGGTGATTTTATTTACGGAAGTGCCGGAAGCTGGAAAGAAAACATTTATTCCAGATTCGGGGCTCATGTGGGGCTTTCTGTGGGCAATTGGAAAAATTATTATTTTATTGGTTCCGGCAGTCTCTCCAGATTTGAACTGGAAACTCTGGTTTTTGTAAAGTTGATTGCTGTCGCAAATAAAGGGATTCGCTTTATTAATCCTTTAGCCGGGCAAAGTCTGCTTATCATTGGAGCCGGACTTATCGGCATTGGGGCTGCACAGTTAGCACAGGTCAAAAAAGCCACTCCAATCTTATTAGAAAAAGACCCGGCAAAAATTGAAATTGCAAAAAAGACAATACCTAATGTCCTTTCTCCGGATGATGAAAATCTAACAAAAAAATTACTGGAAATGGCTCCTGCCGGATTTGATTTTCTTTATGATACAGTCGGGCATGCTGAAACAACCGACCGGATGGTGCAGTTAATGCGTCATTCCGGAATAATTATGCTTCAGGCGCAGTATTTTGACAAGGTTAAGCAGGCACTTGATCTTGATCAGATAAAAATTAAAGAACTGGTCATAAGGACAGCTTGCGGTACAGACGCACATGATATTTACGCCACAATTAATAATATCCGCTCAAGGCAATTGTCTGTTGCCCCTCTTATTACGCATCGCTTGAATGATGATAATATTTTGAGAGGCTATGAGATGCTTCTTTCAAATCAACCGACGAATCTTGGAATTGTTTTTCACTGGGACAACGGAGATGAATTAACATAGAATAACTTAAGCATTCTTGTGAATGTGGGATTATTAGCTGTCCAGGTAATTTAGAATTGCCGGAGCGTCAAGTTAAATTTTAATAAAATCAACACAAAGTATAGCCCAGGAAAGCTTTACGGGCAAAAGGGAATAATGGATATTAAAGAATTTTTAAGAAAAAACTCGGTGTTCTTTTCGAAGTTGGGATTTTGTTATAATCCGCCACGTATGGATGAAAACGGCAAACCAATAGTCTTTTTTGATGATTTTGACCATTTGGCAAAATTTCATCGTGACTTGACCAATGCAGGAATAAAGTTGCATTCTTCCCTGCTGTTCAGTGGTTGGGTTGGTGTTGGGCGTTATGACTATGAACTGACTGACCAAATTTTAGAGGCATTATTCAAGGATAATCCGGATATCTATTATATTCCAAGAATAAAACTGGATGTTCCCTTGGATTGGGGCAAGGACAATCCGGAAGATATGTGTGTTTATTTTGAGGGACCCCGTGATGCTGAAAGTATTCGCGAGTTGGTCAATACTCCCAGACATGATATCCTGGGATATGAGAGTCCCAAAGGATATTATACCGCCGGTGCCTGGCAGGATGACCGGCCGAATGTCGGGGGTGTTATCTCTAATCAAAGCTTCTCTTCGCAAAAATGGCTCAAAGATGCCGGAGAAACACTGCGCCGTATTATCGCGCATCTTGAAAACGGGCCGTATGCGAACCGCATTATCGCTTATCATATTGCCTACGGTGTCAGTGGCGAAACTTGTCTGTGGGGACGTTTTGGTGCCAAAGAAAAATTTGCCGATTACGGTATCGTAAACCGGCAGAGATTTTTCGATTGGGGAATGGGAAAATACAAAAGTCTTGACCAACTCGCAAAAGCCTGGCTTCAGCCTGACTTGACTAAAGAAAATCTCGTATTGCCGACTCCTGATATGCGCAAAGGAAAACCCGGTAACTTGAAGCATTACCTGCGTGGCAATCCAGAAGATAAAATATGTATCGACTATGATCTGTTTATGAGCGATGTGAATGTTGATGCATTAGAACATTTCGGTAAGATCGTTAAAACGGAAACCGGCAAGGCGGTTGGCAGTTTTTATGGTTATATGCTTGAAGTATTCAATTCCGCTTATACAGGATACCTTGGAATTGAAAGACTCTTAAATTCTCCTTATATAGATTTCATTGCCGCACCGAAAACTTATTACCGGTGCCAAGTAGGAGAACCAGGCGGATGCATGATACCAACCCAATCTGTTAATCGTAAGAAACAATGGCTTGATGAGCTTGACATCCGTACCCATCTTTGTATGACCGATGACAGCAAAAAACAGAGTGAAACCTTCCCTGAAACCCGGGCTGTCATGTGGCGGGAATTTTGTAAAAATACGGTTCATAATTCCGGCTTCTGGTGGATGGATTTAGGAGGAGGTTGGTTTGATTCTCCCGATATTTTAAATGAAGCCGGAAAAATCGAAAATATTTCCAAAAAGATTAGAAGCCAAAAGGGCAAAAGTATCAGCGAAATACTTTTAGTGGTCGATGAAGAATCTATCTATTATACCAGAGCAAACAGTACGGCACATCATCTGTTTATGAGAGAGTTTATTAGAGAAGCAACCCTTTGCGGCGCGCCAATCGATATTTACCGCTTTAAAGACCTGGAAGAGATAGACCTTTCTCAATATAAGTTGATAGTTTTCATAAATAATTTCCTTATTGAAAATAAAGAATGGTCTCAAATAAAAGCAAAAATAACCCCTCAGACGACAATGACCTGGTTCTATGCCCCGGGAATTCTCAATCCTGAATTCAATTTGGATAACGTAAAAAAAATAACCGGCTTTGAAATTGCAGAATGCGAAAACCGGAACATGAGGCCTGAAATTATTCCCACAGGAAATGAACTTTTCGGAAAATGTTCAAATATAAAATTTCAGGACGAAAATAAACTGGAAATCCCTTTCGTTAAGCTTAAAGAAGGAAGCGATATCACCGTCTTAGGACATTATCCGGACGGCGGTATTGCCGCCGCTTCACGCCGTGATGAAGAACAAAGATTGCAAGTTTATTTCTCTTTGCCTTTATTAAGAACCGAACACTTCAGGGTCTTAGCGGAACAAGCGGGGTGTCATTTTTATGCCCCGGAAAATTGCACCGTATATGCGGACAACAGGCTTATTGGGATTTTTCCCAAAGTTAAATTAAATAGCACGTTAAAATTAAAATATCCAACTGACTTGGTAGATGTTATTGGTGGTGAAAAGTGGCATAACACACTTTCTATTCCGCTTAATATGGAAGCAAAAACAGCAAAAGTATTGATAAAAGAAAATAATCAATAGGCTATTTATGAATTATTTGAATTTTTGCGAAGTCCCCGTTGACAGCGGGTTCAAAATGGCGGATTACTGGGTCTGGTGCGGCTCGGTGATCGAGGAGCCTGGCAACGGATTTCATATGTATGCAGCCCGCTGGCCCAAAAGTTATCCGATGTTTGAAGGCTACATTTATCTTTCGGAAATCGTTCGCGCATGGTCAGCCACCATGCAGGGACCTTATGAGTTCGTGGAAAAAATATTGCCCGGCAACGATTCGCCCGAATGGTGCAGTCGTATGACGCATAATCCGACAGTGCTGAAGTATTGTGATCAATATTTACTTTTTTTCATCGGTTCCAGTTATGATTTTGAAACCCCCTGCCCTGACAAGATCGAGGAAAATCGCGATAAAGAACGTGAAATTTACAATCGTATTCGTATCGGCCTTGCCATTGCCGATTCTCCCGCAGGACTATGGAAAACAGTTGATTTGCCGATTTTAGAGCCACGGCCCGGCAAGTGGGACAACCAAATAGTAACCAATCCGGCTCCATGCGTGCTGCCGGACGGACGAATTTTTCTGTACTACCGCAGCAATACGCCGGACGGCTTGCGGATCGGGCTGGCAGAAGCAAAACGGACGGAAGGGCCTTATGAACGAGTCCAGGATGAATCTGTTTTGGACAACTTCCATGTTGAAGATCCTTTTGTTTGGCATAATGGCAGACGGTTCCACATGCTGGCGAAGGATATAACCGGCGAAATTACCGGCGAACCGCTTGCCGGAGCACATTTTGTTTCTGAAAACGGGATAAACTGGCAAGTAGGGACCATTGTAAAGGGCTATTCTCGAACCATCACATTTGACGATGGTAAAATACAAAAACTAGGTTGCCTGGAACGTCCACAATTGCTGTTGGATTCAGCCGGTCGACCGAAATGTATGTTTGCCGCGGCGGCGGACGGCCCCGGTAGTTTCCGTAAAGCGTATAATACCTGGAATATCGCGCTTCCTTTGCAGGAAGCTCTGGGGGAAAATGAAAACAATAACTGATAATTGCGATGTTCTGGTGATCGGCGGTGGAACGGCGGGAACGATCGCCGCGATTCAGTCAGCCATGGCCGGGGCGGATACCATTCTGATCGAAATGAGTACGCAGCTTGGCGGCACTATAACGAATGCCGGAGTCCATTATCCTGCGTATTTTTTTGCCGGAAACAGACAAATAGTCGGAGGAATCGGCTGGGAGTTGGTAAAAGAGTGTGTGGAACTGGCAGACGGAAAAATGCCGGACTGGGCAAATCCGCCCGCAAACCGTCCAAGCTATCATGTGTCGGTCAAGCCGGAGTTATACGCGATGCTGGCGGAAGAAAAAGCATTGGCAAGTGGAGTACGGATCAATTATCAGGAGATATTGACGGAATTGTCATGGGGTGGAGAAAGCTGGCACGCGACAACTCGAGGAAAAATGTTATGCCGTAAAATTATCGCTAAAGAGGTGATTGACTACAGTGGCGACGCAGTCGGAGTCAGGCTGGCCGGAGGACTTTGTGAACATGCCAAGGTGTGTCAGCCGGGAACTCTGATGTTCTCCCTGACCGGATACGATATCAATAAAATCAATCCCGAGTCCGTGGAAACCGCATATCGTGAGGCTTTGGAAAGCGGGGAACTGGAAAAAGGCGATTTTTGCTTTCCCGGGCAAACATTTATCAACTATCTTAAAAATCACGGTGGCAATCTGCAACACATTTTCGATGCCGACTCCGCCGATTCCTCTTTGCAGACAACTGCGGATATTGCCGGACGGCAGAGACTTTTGAAAATGTTGCGGTTTTTGCGCCGTCAGCCCGGCTTGGAACAATGTACAGTCGCGTTTGTCCGCGGCACCGTTGGCATTCGGGAGAGCTATCGGATAGTTGGCGAGACCACCATCAGCGAAAAGGATTATCTTTCCGGCAGAAAATATGATGATTCAGTAGCTTATACCTACTACTATGTGGATATTCATCATGAACAAGGAATCGAATATAAATTTCTTGCTCCCGGAGTCTATCCGGAAATTCCCCTGCGCGCGCTGATTCCCAAGGACATGAAGCATATTCTCGTTGCCGGTAAAACGATATCAAGCGGCCATGCCGCTTTTTCAGCCTTGCGGGTACAGGCATCATGTATGGCGATGGGACAGGCGGCAGGCGCGGCGGCAGCACTGGCTTCTAGACTGAAAATTACGCCACAAAATGTGTCGTTAAAACAAATTCGTGAATTATTGCTTGCCAATGGCGCCATTGTTCCCGAGTAACAACAAATAGGAAAAACATGAAAAAAGTTAAAATCGGTATTATCGGATGCGGGTATATGGCGCAGATGGCGCATATTCCCTGTCTCAAAGCAAATAAAAACGCGGAAATAGTCGCGCTATGCGACTTCAGAGAAAATGTAACCGCTGAACTTTGCCAGCGTTGGAACATCCCTGACCGGACAAATTCAGTAGACGAACTGCTGGCGATGGATATTGACGCGGTTTATGTATTGACCCCGGTGCAGTGGCATTTGAGCAACATAACGGCGGCGCTGAAGGCCGGGAAACAGGTCTTCACCGAGAAACCGGCGGCGATGTCCGGGGCTTCAGTGCTTGAATTGAAAAAAGCGGCTGACACCGCCGGAATCGGAGTGTCTGTCGGCTACATGAAAAGACATGAGGCTAATATTGTCGCATTAAAGAAAATTCAAGCTGAAAGCGACTGGGGCAAAATGTTATTTATCCGCACCCATTCCTTTATCGGGGAACACTGGAATGCCGCCATCGAAGATTTGATCACGCCTGTTGCATCAGAAGAGTCTCCTGTTTTTGATGCCGCTCCGCTTGACCCCGCACCCGCGTGGCTGAAAGCTGAAAGGGATGAGACATTTTATTCTTTCGACAATCCTTATTACGCCCTGCTGGATACCGGATGTCATTCGGTGAACCTGCTCCGCCATCTGGCCGCTTCCGAACCTGAGGTTCAATCGGCGCGAAACATGTCCGAAGTAAAACTGGTTGATTTCAATTTTAGCGGCACGCCGGGGGTAATGGAATTCTGTCTCAATTTCAATATGGACAGGTGGGACGAGGTAACCGAGCTTTACTTTGAAAAAGCCAGTGTCAGGATTCTGACACCGCCACCACTTGACATGCAGGCTTCCGCCGTAGTGGAAATCTACAGCGAAGACGGCACCTTGCATCGTAATATTCAGTTGGAAGACAACCGTCAATGGGCGTTCCGCCTGCAGACAGATGCGTTTATTGAAAAAGTTTTAACCGGCAATAATTCTTCCGATCTGGAAGATGCCGGTAAGGATATCGCCATAATTGAAAAAATTCATAAAATTGAGAAAGGTGTCTAGCATGAAAACAGCATTTCATACAGGGAAAAAAGAAATAACGGTTAAAGAAGTCACAAAACCCTCTCCGGGGCCAGGTGAATATCTGGTAAAGATAAAAGCCTGCGCCATCTGCGGTTCCGATATCTGGTGGAACGAAGACACGGAAGAAAATGAACCTGTACATGGACACGAGTCCGCCGGGATTGTCGAGGCCTGCGGCGAAGGCGCGAATAAGTTCAAAGTCGGCGACAAAGTGGTATGTTACGCGATTCTCGGCTGCGGCAAGTGCGTCTACTGCAAAGCTGGCGTACCAACCAATTGTCCCGACAAGGATTTTGTCGAGGGTGGCTTTCAGGAGTATTCAGTCTTTGCTGAAGACCTGCTTTTCTCTTGTCCCGATAACATGGATTTTGTCACGGCTTCACTGCTGTCGGATGCCATCGGCGTACCGCTTCGCGGCCTGCGCCGTCTTAAACCGGGAAAAAATGACAAAGTCTGCGTTTGGGGACTTGGTCCTTTGGGGCTGCTGCAAGTGATGTTTCTGAAAGCGCTGGGGGTAAAAACCATTATCGGACTGGATACGGTTGAAGAGCGTCTGCAGAAGGCGCATGAACTCGGCGCCGACTATACCATAAATCCGCTAAAGGAAGACGCGGTGGCAGTCATTAAAGAGTTGTGCAATGGTATCGGAGCAGACAAGGCGTACACCTATGTGCGCCATGCCAAAGCCACCGAAGATATTTTTAAAAGCACCAAGGAAGGCGCGTCCATCTGTACATTTGTCGGTCTCGATGGCAAATACGAACTTCAGGAATGGTATGAGCGGACTTTCGTCTGGTCTTTCTATTTCACTCCGACTGAATATGAGGAAAACCTCAAGTTCGTGCGAGACAACAATATTGACCTGAAAAGCCTGATTTCCGACGTTTATCCTCTGGAAAAAATCAATGAAGCTTTTATAAAACGCTTTGATAAACCCGAAGATTCCCTGAAAATTGTAATAACAATGGATTAAATTCGAGATCAGTTCAAAGTAAAAGAATTTTTAATTCGTGTTTAACAATGGGACTTGTTTATGAATGATGAATTATACCGTAAAAAAATAATGGGCTGCTGGCTGGGAAAGGCTGCGGGTGGAACTCTGGGACAATTGTATGAAGGCTGTAATGGTCCTTTGAACCTGGATTATTATGATCCGGTACCAACCGACATGATCCCCAACGACGATTTGGATTTGCAGGTGCTGTGGGTTTATATACTCGACAATATGGAAAAACCCGTTGTTGATCGCGATGTCTTCGCGGATGCCTGGCTTAAACATGTCGAATTTCCGTGGGATGAGTACGCCCTGGCCATAAGGAATCTGCGCAACGGCATTTGCGCGCCACACTCGGGCAGTTTCGACAACTGGTTCAAGGACGGACTCGGCGCCGCTATCAGGAGCGAAATCTGGGCATGTCTAGCGCCCGGCAATCCGGAATTAGCAACAAAATATGCTTATGAAGATGCTTGCGTGGATCATACCGGGAACGGTATCTACGCGGAACAATTCCTGGCCGCATTGGAAAGCATGGCTTTTGTGGAACACGATATCGATAAGTTGCTTGATGTTGGCCTTTCGGTAATTCCAGGGGAAAGTCGTTTGGCCCGGGCAATAAACGATACCAGACAATGGTGTGCTGAAACAAGTGACTGGCTTGTGATACGTCGGCGAATCCTTGATAAATGGGGGAATGAAAGTTTTACCAATGCGATAATGAATTTATCCTTTGCGGTTATGGCGCTGCTGTTGGGAAAAAGCGATTTCAGCAGAACCGTCTGCCTTTCCGTCAACTGCGGTCGCGATGCCGACTGCTCCACCGCCACGGTCGGCGCGATCCTCGGTATTATCAATCCCGACGGGATTGCCGAAAAATGGCTTAAGCCGATTGGCCGCAAGCTGGTTATCAATGACGGCATTGTTGGAATCAGTCATCCTGATACGCTTGATGAATTTACGGATATGATAATTAACTTGAAAGAAAAGGTCGCGCTCAGAGAAGAACAGGATATTCCACAACTTGATTTCTCGAAATATCTCATTCACGCCCAATGTAGTGTCTTTACGCCATGGTTCGCGCAGGACGACAGCAAATTCTCCCCCGCACCGGGTAAGGATTTCGAAACACTGACGTTTCCCGGAAATTATGGAAAAATCTCAACAGAAAAGATTCCGCCGGACAGCCTGTTTATGATGCGTTTCGAGTTTACGGCGAAAGAGGAATGCGAGGCGCGGTTGATGTTTAATACGCCAGCCAATTGCCGTGTATGGCTTGACGGACAATACATTTTCGGACGTGAGGGCGGACGGATGGCGCCTTCATTTCATCGCTGTCCGATCAATCAGTATAAGGATCTGAAATTGGCGGAAGGCTCCCATGAACTGCTTGTCGGAGTGGCTCCGACAGGAGACGAGAAGAGTATCGAATGGGTTATAGGCATTGCGGATCGGAAATCCATGCAGTGGCTGGATACAGTAAAATTCAAATAAACGAGGCGAGTAACAATGGAAAAACAATTCACGGTAATGGCTATCGGCGCGCATCCGGATGACCCGGAGATTTACTGCGGCGGGACTTTGGCGAAATGCGCGGAACGGGGCGATAAGGTATTTATGGCTTATGTTACCGACGGCACCGCCGGCGGTGATACAAAAGATCGCGACAAACTTGCCGAAATCCGCAAGCGGGAAGGAACCGCGGCGGCAAAAGTCATTGGAGCCGAGGTAATATTCATGGGCTTGCCGGATGCGGAACTCGAATATAATCTGGCCAGCCGGATAAAAGTAATCGACGCGATCCGGCAGGCAAAACCGGACCTGATCATCACCCATGCGCCTTATGACCAGAATTGCGACCATCGTATCACCAGTCAACTGGTCAACGATGCCAACCTTCATGCCTCAGGACATAAAATCGAAACAACTCATACGCGAACAACTATTATTTGTCCGGTTTACTATATGGAACCTTACCAGGGAATAGGGTTCAACCCTTCGGTTTATGTTGATATCAGCAATACTTTTGAACAGAAAATTAAAATGTTCATGGAACATAAAAGCCAGATTAATTATTTGGAAACAGAAGAAGCGAAAAGAACCAAGAGTTCCAATCCCTTTCTGGATATAGTTGAAATAACCGCACGTTTCAGGGGAATTCAATCTCTGGTTAAATACGCTGAAGCGTTTCAACCTTTACTTATCGGACAAGGCGTTAGAACCGAACGGTTATTACCTTAAAACATCCAGGAGTCAATATAATGCACAATAAGAACATTATCCGGAAAAAGCCTTTGCCGCAGGAGTGGCATGGAGCCCATTATTACGGCAAGGAAGAACTTGAAGCCGCAAAAAGAGTTATCGAGAGTAAAAGTCCATTCCGTTATTACGGGTTCGACCTGCAACGCGAAGTCGAAAAGTTTGAAGACGAGTTTGCCAAATATATCGGACGTAAATACGCGCTCGGACTATCCAGCGGTACCGCCGCGCTACAGGTGGCATTGGGGGCAATGGACATTGGGCCGGGGGACGAAGTAATCCTGCCCGGATACTTCTGGGTGGCGACGGTCGGCGCGGTAGTCAGG
>JAGYNC010000052.1 GCA_018400135.1 Victivallaceae bacterium | reverse complement strand
CTGTTTTCCCTTCCGCGCCTCCGGCGCGTGGAGGGTCGTGCTCCTGCGCGACCGGCGTTGCATCCGCCAGTTATTTGCCGCGTTTTGAGCGCGGTGGAGGGTTTCGCTCCGTCGGAACCGTTCTTCCCGGAGGATCGTGCACAAGGTACCGCAAGCATCCTTGCTTGCGTTTTTTCTTCTCAAGCTGGAAGCTTGAGGTACTTTCCGGTCTGCGACCGGTATATGGGAGTTTCAACATCCGACATTATCGATGGTCAACGCGGGTCAACGCGGGGTCAAACTTTAGCTTTCGTGTTTTCGTCCATTGATTTGACTCACTTAAGAGCCGTGTATTCCGCCAGTTTTTCCAGAAACAATCTGCTGTCAGATTAATTCTCAATCTTAAAACTATCTATTGAAATTCCAAAATTTTCTGAAACAAATATGTTCTTCTGTTTTCCGGCAAGTGAGGCATTACCATATTTTTAAAATAATTCCATTTACTCATTTTATTGATCAATAGTTTGTGTAATGGATGTGATGGCGACACGGTCGCTCCAGACAATGTGTTGGTCGCATAATCTGATCAATCGCATTTCCCAGTGGATGGGGTCTGTGCCGCTGGTATTGTATTCGAGGAGATACGCAGCTTGTTTTTTTCGGGTTGCGACAAGTTGCGCGGTCTGGCATGTGGCTGCAAAAACGTGTTGGGGATAGATTGCTGGTAGCAGGTTAGTGGTTGAAGCACTGCAGATACTGACTGGTGTGCCTGCCGGAAGCTCGCTCAAACAGTAGGCGGTTAGGGCTGTGATGAAGTAGTTATTTGCGCCCTGGATGGTGAAAGTTTTAAGGTATGAATTAGACGCTACAATCGGTCCTGCTGGCGGATCGCCAGGCGGCAACGAAGTGCAGCCGCATGCCAATAACATTAATAGTGTTGTAATTAATATGTATTTCATTGGTTGAATCCGTTAACCATAAGTTTTGCTCATCTCGGATTTGAATTATGCAGCCACGGCGTTTTTGATATTAAGCTATGTTGCAGAAATATTTAACCTTAATATTTTTATGTTTCAGTTCAAACACACCCATGTTGGAGCGCGTTCTACAATAACCGCAACGCCGTCAGGAATAACTGCGACAGAGGCATCTTTTCCCTTAATATTTAAAGCCAATTCGAGAGCGTCATCGATGTTTGAAGCATATTGCATGTGCATAGCCCGAATCATGGCGGCGTTACACTGTTCCGTGACCATAATTATCGAACAGTGACAGAGGATTTTAGCGAGAATCTGGAATTCCCACTGATCCGGCATGGTAGCGTTTCTGGGTATTTTATTGATTTGTTGCAAAAGTTCGGCGGGTGAGTTCGCGTTTGCGAGGTGTTCGTAGAAATCTTGTCCACCATGACCGTCGTTACACGCGGCAACCATGATAATTGCGCCGGAAGGACGAACCGCTGCGGCTGCGGCCGTCATTCCCTTTACTGCCTGATAAACATTCTGATCGAGCGGGTGGCCGCCGTTGGAGGTGATAACGATGTCGGCATCAGGCACTTTAACGCGCGTCTTTTCGGTTAGGAAACTGCAACCTGCGTGGTGAGCATGTTCGCGGTGACCGGCGAATGCTTTGACAATATTTTTGTTGGCATCAATTACTACGTTGACAATATACGCAAGCCTGGCTTGTTCTGCGGCGAACAACATATCACGGTGAATAGGATTGTTTTCCAGAATTCCGGTTTTAGCACAGGTGGAGTTGATGAATTCAGCGCAGTGATTGGCCAACACGGTGGTGCGTCCGGCAACTCCCGGCAAGACACTTTTGCGACCGCCGGAGAAGCCGGCAAAGAAATGGGGCTCAATAAAACCTTCTGCTGCCAATACGTCAGCTTCAATTGCGAGGTGATTTAGCCAGAGTTCGCCACCGGATGGCAGGTTGTTCAGTTTTATCAGAGACGCGGCATCGGTTGAATTGTGCACCACTATTTTTTCGCGGGCAACTATTTCCTTGCCGAATTTAGTGATTAGCTCTTCATGAGTTGTCGCGCGATGAAATCCGGTGGCGATAAGAATGGTGATGTCAACGTCCGGATTACCGCATCGCGCTTCCTCCAGCATCAGTGGCATAATCACTTTACTGGGTACCGGTCGGGTATGATCACTTGCGATAATTACCAGACTGCGTTTATCTCGCACCAGTTGTTCAAGTCTGGGCGAACCAATCGGAGACCGCATTGCATTTCTGACCAATTCTTTTTGTTTCTCGAAATTGGGCTCACCGGACAAAACGGCAGTATAGCTGCCGATAAAATTTGCTGTCGGCACTTTTGCTTCAAGATGTTTGCGCCCGTACGGAATGGGAATGCGAACCATAGTCATATCCTAACTAATCGTCATTATCAGAACTCATTTATACCCCCTGATCAAGCATAGCATTGGCAACCTTTTTAAAGCCGGCGATATTGGCTCCATTGACATAGTTGCCTGATGTCCCGTATTGTTCTGCCGCTTCTACGCATGAGCTATGAATGTTGACCATGATGTCCTGCAGACGACTGTCAACCTCTTTTGCATTCCAGCCGAGACGCATGGCGTTTTGGGACATTTCGAGCCCTGATGTGGCGACACCGCCGGCGTTGGCGGCCTTCCCGGGGCCGAAGAGGATGTTGTTTTTGAGAAAAACTTCCACGGCTTCCGGAGTTGATGGCATATTGGCACCTTCGGAAACGCAAACACAGCCGTTTTTTATAAGTGCTTTAGCATCGTCCTCATTGATTTCATTTTGTGTAGCTGATGGTAGTGCGATATCCGCCGGGGCAAGTTGCCATGGTTTGGCACCCGGATGATAGGTTGCGGTTGAGACTTTTTCGGCATATTCGCTCAGTCGCCCGCGGTAGATATTTTTCAATTCCATGACGAGTTGCAGTTTTTCTTCATCGAATCCTTCTTTGTCAATAACAGTTCCGCCGGAGTCTGACAGCGAAATAACTTTTCCACCGAGCTGGTGGACCTTTTCAACGGTATATTGCGCGACATTACCGGAACCGGAAACCAGTACGGAGCGACCGTCAAAGGAGCAATCGCGCGTGCTCAACATTTCCTGGGCGAAATAGACATTGCCGTAACCAGTGGCTTCGGGGCGAATCAGGCTGCCACCCCATTCAAGTGCTTTGCCGGTAAGAACACTCTCATGTGCTCCAACAATTTTTTTGTACTGTCCGAACAGGAAACCGATTTCACGTTTTCCAACCCCGATATCGCCAGCCGGCACATCGGTATCAGGTCCAATATGGCGGTAGAGTTCTCTCATAAAGTTTTGACAGAAGCGCATTACTTCATTGTCTGATTTTCCTTTAGGATCGAAATCACTTCCTCCTTTACCGCCGCCCATTGGCAATCCGGTCAGGCTGTTTTTGAAAATCTGTTCAAACCCGAGAAACTTCAATATACTCAAACTGACTGAAGGATGAAATCGCAATCCACCCTTGAACGGACCAATGGCGCTGTTGAATTGCACCCGATAACCGTGATTGACCTGGATACTTCCCTGGTCATTAACCCATGGTATCTGAAAAATGATAACCCGCTCGGGGATGACCATGCGCTCCAGAATACGGTTTTCCTCATAATGTGACTCTTGTTCGAAGACTATTCCCAGCGAAGTTAATACCTCTTCCACTGCCTGCAAAAACTCTTTTTCCCAAGGAGTCGAATTTTTTAAATTTTCCAAGACTTTTGAAACATATTGATTCATAAAAATTCTCCCGTGATTGGTGAAGTTATACTCTATCAGCGTTGTTGTGATTGAGCTTTATCATTTTATTATAATCCGCAAGCTGATCAAATAACCTACCGGCAGAAGGGGGATTTACAACTTCGAGAAAACATATTATTGCCAATAATTTTATACATCTGCTGAGTTGGGCTGTTGGAGTGGTTGCTGTTGGTTCTTTTTGATCAAACGTTAATGATGCTTGCAGTTCAACCGTTGAGGATTTATATTGACAACATTGTTGAATGTGCTTTGACCGTGAAAAAAGTAGTAGTAAATAATAGCGATTTCGAATGCCGAGTTGGAGAACATTGAATATGGAACAACAAATTCTATTTCTGGGTGCAGGTAAGATGGCTACCGCATTAGCTATGGGAATGGTAAAAAACGGATTTGCCCCGGGTATGATTAGAGCGTTTGATGTTTCTGCTTCTGCCGCCACCGCATTTTCGCAGCAAACCGGTGTGGTTGCCGGTGACGCTGAAACGGATATTCTTTCGCGCGACTGTACTACAATCATTATTGCGGTAAAACCACAGCAGCTCGAGTCCGCGTTATCGGGAAAGGCGTCGTTATTCAGGAATAAACTGGTAATTTCCATTGCCGCAGGTGTTACGCTGAAAAAACTTGAAGGACTTACCGGTTCGTCCAGAGTTGTCCGCGTTATGCCCAACACTCCGGCGTTGATTGGTGCTGGAATGTCAGCTTACTCGATAACCGGGGTGGTGACCGCATCAGACGTTGTTTTGACTGAAAGAATCCTGGCGGCTACTGGTAGATTTTGTCGGGTTGAAGAAAAACTGATGAATGCCGTAACCGGTGTTAGTGGCAGTGGGCCAGCATATGTTTTTGAATTCATTCAGGCCTTGGCAGATGGAGGGGTGAGTGCCGGTCTGCCCGACGAAATTGCGCTGGAGTTGGCAACGCAAACGGTGTTAGGCGCGGCGCAATTGGTTATCAAATCAGGACTTTCTCCCAATGAATTGCGGGAACAGGTCACTTCGCCTGGTGGTACTACACTGGCGGCGCTGGAGACCTTGAATACTTACGGATTCAGAAAAACAGTAGTGACAGCTGTGTTGGCGGCGGCGGCCCGTTCGGCGGAACTGGGAGAGACAAACAATTAAGCAATTGTCGCAAATTTGTAGATTTAAAATTCAAACATATGGGTAGATAATGCGCAAAGAGAAGTGCCTCAGCGTGATCATTCCGGTTTATAACGAAGAAGATACCGTTGCTGATATTATAGAGAAAGTTCGGTGTCGTCCGGAAGCAGGTGAAATTATTGTAGTTGAAGATGCTTCTGTTGATAAGACCAGGGAGAAGTTGGCCGCGTTCCAGGGGCAATCGGACATCAAAGTGATTTTTCAGGAGAAAAATAAAGGAAAGGGTGCGGCCGTTATTCGCGGTATTCCGGAGGCTACCAGAGAGTTTGTCATTATTCAGGATGCCGATTTTGAGTACACTCCGGAAGACTGGCCAGCTCTGCTTAATCCGTTATTGGATGGGCGGGCTGATGTGGTTTACGGCTCGCGTTTCATGGGAACTCCCGGCATGGCGCGTTATTTCCGGCATGAAATGGGGAACAAGTTTTTAACATTCTGGTCGAATCTTTTTTCCGATATTCACTTAAGCGACATGGAAACCTGTTACAAGGTTTTCCGGCGCGAAGTATTGCAAAACCTCAACCTCTCCTCCAAGCGATTTGGCATTGAGGTGGAGTTTTCCGCTAAATTGGCCGCGGCGCGAATTATTCGTATTTGGCAAACTCCGATCTCTTATCGTCCCAGACGTTATAACCAAGGAAAGAAAATAACCTGGAAAGACGGACTTTCCGCTTTTTACCACATTGTCAAGTACAATGTTTTTAGTGATAAAAGTAAGTTCTACAAAAAGCCATGGCCGGAAGTGTTGGGGCGCGACACCCGTTGATGAGGGAAATGCAACATCCTGATTTTGAAACCAGAAACTTGCAATACCCTATTATCAATAAATGAACTAACAACAATTTGAATCCAATTTATCACGGATTCAGGAATACGATAAAAATCAAACATTATGCTGAGGCTGTTGGATGCCAATATATTTATATGTAATTATTTTGCTGATATCTATGGCGTTAAGCGCAGGGGTTACCTATTGGTTGGTAATACGTTGCGCCCGGATAATTGTGCTACATGGGCAGGATGATTTGTCGCGTGAGCGAGAAAAGCTGATCCATGAGACGTTAACGCCGTTACAGGAAAAAGAGAAAGAAAAATTGCACATAGTTGAGGCTAATGTCAAACTGTTGGAACAGCAAGAGATGCTTGAAGAACAGAAATTACGCATGGCTGAAGCTAATCTGAAACTGTTGGAACTGAAAGAGGAGGTAGAAATTGAAAAAGACCGATCGGAAAAACTTCTATTAAATATTCTCCCTGCCAGGGTGGCGAAAGATCTAAAAGAAAAAGGTGAAAGTATTCCGGAATCGTTCGAGAACGTGACCGTTTTTTTTTCCGATATTGTTAATTTTACGATGCAGTCCAGTGCCATTGATCCTGCTGAAGTCATCAGGGAACTCAGTGATATTTTTACCGAATTCGACAAGATTTTTTCACGTAATCACTGCGAGCGCATCAAAACCATTGGTGATGCGTATTTGAGTGTATCCGGTATGCCGGAGTCGGATTGTTATCACTACAAAAATATCCTTAACGCCGCACTTGAGGCGATAAATTACCTTAATGATCGCAATAGTCGCGCTGCGTTCAAGTGGCCGATGCGTATGGGGGTACATTCCGGGCGAGTGGTCGGTGGTATCGTTGGTGTGGAAAAATATCTCTATGATGTGTTTGGCGATGCTATCAATACTGCCGCACGCATGGAAAAACTTTCAGAGTCGATGCGGATCAATGTTTCAGAGGATACTTATCGGCTGGCAGTTGATGCCTTCGTATTTACTCACCGTGAACCGATGGAAGTGAAAGGAAAAGGTAAAATTAAAATGTATTTTTTGGAGCGAGCGTTATGAATAAAGTTGCATTTGGGAATCGCAGTGGGTTGTCAGTTTTTCCGGTCAGCATTGGAGCAATGCGTTTGCCGGAAGATATGATTGAGTCGGTTGAACTTATCAGATACGCGATTGATTCTGGCTTGATTTATATTGATATTTCCCGTTGCTATGGTGAAGCGGAGTTAAAAGTGGGCAGGGCTTTGCGTGACGGCTATCGCAAGAAGGTTATTCTCTCCACCAAGTCTTCTCCCTGGGTCAGGAAAATTCAGCCTTCTGATGATGGTTCAGCAGATTCCATTCTTCGGCGTATTGAAGAATCGCTGTTAAGACTTGACGTTGATTGTCTCGACTTCTATCAGATATGGAGCATTTTCAACGAGGATAACTGGAATCTGGCCACAAGCAAAGGAGGAATGCTTGAGGGAATCAAAAAAGCGCGGGATCGAGGATTAGTTAGACATATCGGTATTACGACGCATGAAAGACCGGAAGATATTATGCGGCATCTGCCAGAATGTGACTGGATGGAATCGATTCTGCTAAGTTACAATTTGATGCAACGTTCCTATGAGCCGGTAATTACCATGGCGCATGAACTTGGCATTGGCACCATCGTTATGAATCCGTGCGGCGGCGGAAAATTTGCCGGGCACAGCCCGGTATTTATGAAGATTGCTTCCGCTGTTGGTGCCGGCAGTGTCGCTGATCTGGCAATTCGTTATGTCAATTCAAATCCGAATGTGGACACACTTCTCTGCGGTATTGCCAAAAAATCAGACGTTGCCGACACAATTGCTTCAGTGGAACGGAGCAAATTTACCCGTGAACAAATAGATGTTATCAATCAGGCATTGGATGAGCTTTCGCGCGAAAAGTTCTGCACTGGTTGTAAATATTGCTTGCCCTGTCCCGCGGACATCGATATTCCAGCCATTCTCAATCTTGTTTATGAAGATCGTATTCTCGGATTCAGAGCTACTGCTGTTGATAACTATAAAAACATAAAAGTGAAAGCAGACGCATGCATTAAGTGCGGTCAGTGCGAGGCTAAATGTACGCAAAAAATCAGTATCATTGATGAGCTTGCCGCCGCGCACAAAGCATACAACGTAAAAGAGTAAGTGGCAAACATTTGCAGCGCTACAATTGTTCAGAAAGCGTGGCAGTCGGGCCGTGAACTATCGATTCATGAATGGATTTATCGTATTGATGATGAATTGTTGCGGGATTTTAACGTTTGCTTTATCCTGCATGACTGGCGGTTGCAAGTTTCGAAATAGTCATATTATATAACGGATCGGGTCGACAATGCCTGCTTCTTTAAAACCTTTCAGCCGCAAACTACAACTATCACATTTTCCGCAGGCAATCCCCGCCGGAGTTGGATTGTAGCAACTGTGAGTCAATGAATAATTGACGCCTATTTGTAGCCCGGCAGTAATAATTTCCGCCTTGGAGAGATGCTGCAGCGGAGTGTGAATGTGCCATTGTTGCCCTTCATTACCGGCACGCGTACCGCAGGTGATGCATTGCTGAAACGCTGTGATGAATTGTGGACGGCAATCCGGATAGCCGGAGTAATCCAGTGAATTTACGCCGATAAAAATGTTGGTAGTGCCAATTGCTTCCGCCCAACTTGCCGCGAAGGCGAGGAATATCAGATTTCTGGCAGGAACGTAAGTAACAGGAATGCTGTCAGCTGTTCCCGCGTTCGGTACCCGAATATCATCAGTGAGTGCTGAACCGCCCCACAAGCGCAGGTCGATGTTGGCTGTCACATGTTCAGCAACGCCAATATTTTGAGCAATTGCCCGGGCTGCATCAAGTTCGCAATTATGACGTTGTCCGTAGTTAAAACTTAGTGCGTAGCAAGCGAACCCATCCCGACGGGCGATGCCCAGGCAGGTTGCGGAATCCAATCCTCCGCTGAGTAAGACTACTGCTTTGCCCTGTTTCATTGTGAACTACCTCTTCTGCTCCGGTTGCTTTGCTGAGCACGTCAAGCTGATTTTTTAAGTGTTTTATTTTCACATTCTAGTTGCTTATAATGAGTTGTATTTTTCCCTTGTGTTGAGACTGTAAACTATTGACTCACCGCGGGCAGGACTCAGCCATGACGAAACCACTTCCAGAACTGCCACCATCTGCGCGGTTTTTTCCGGGTTGCCTGACGTGCGGCCAATTTTTCCTGGATATCTACGCCGGAATTTAATGGATCGCTGGGTAACTTTTGTTTACCACTGCCTGCCGAAACTTTATTTGGCACCGGTTCCTTAGCCTTGTGATTGACGGTAGAAAAACCGAAAGAATCGTCAATTGACGGCAACATGCCGAAACTGGAACGTGACAACTTTACCGTGTGGGTTGTCGTTGGAGTAGCATTTTCGGCATCGTAGTGGGTTGATAATGCGTCTGGTGGTGGTGGTGGCGGCGGCGGAGAATCGGGAAAATCATGAGAAGGGGCGATTGGAGCTTCTTTTGGTGCAGGCATCGAATCTTTAGGATGTTCCTGTTGTGTAACAGGTGGTTCCTCAACGTAACGGGACGTAGCGTAAGTACCATCTTCTTTCCCGGCTATTGGCTCCGGTATCTGGAAGATAGCGCCGCAGACAGTGCATTCGCCTATTTGTCCAGCCAGATCACCGGTAATTTCATAAACTGTTTGGCATTTGAAACACACTATTTGCATTACATCATTTGCCATCGTATTCCCCACGCTGATTTATCAATGTCAACCTTGCTCCACAGAGATATGTCTATAATTCTTAAAAACGTTAATTGCCTGTCATATTTCCGAATAGCTTCATGAATAAAAACATCTTTCAACAGTTCAAAATCGTAGGTTGAAAATGTATATTCTGGAATTGTTTCCAGAAATACGTTATCCCTAAAATCATAATTTATCAACTTTTGAATCAATTAATTGTAAAATAAGTGAAAATTATCTATTGAAACTCGAAATTGCGAGAGCTATAGTCAACGGTTATCGGGGGATGTGATTCTCGGACATTGAATTTTCCCGAAGGATAAATTGTTGCGGAATTTTCCGGCTAACTCCCGGGCTAGTCGGAAAAATTATGTTAATTAATTATAATTTAAGGTGTCATAATGGAACTAAATACCTTTGATTCAGGTAACGGGATCACCGGAGTCGGACTATCTGGAAGTTTGGATATTGTCGGGGTGGCGGAGGTGGAAATGGAATTTATTCAGATTGCGGCACTCGGAAAATCTATGATCGTTGATTTGTCGGAAGTTTCATTTCTCGCTTCATTGGGTATGAGAATGTTATTGAGCGCGGCAAAAAAATTGCATGCTGATGGACGTAAAATGGTGCTGGTGGCCCCTCAATCAGCAGTGCGCGCAGCGTTGGAAATCGTGGGTTTTCAGATGTTGTTACCTGTCGTCCAAACACTTGATGAAGCAACGGAGCTGATTTCCGAATAATATCTTGGAAATTAAAAAGCTGGTGATTTTTTGAGTCATTCTTATAGAGTATATGTAAATGTTAAGCCATAAAATCGGTAATTGCTGCAGCCAATGGAAAAATTTTCTTTTACAATTTGCAATAACTTGGGTAGTTTGTCTGAAATTTCTGCTATTGTAAGAAGTGTTTTGGGTAAGAATATGGTCTCAGCAGAAGCAATCTACGCGGTAATGTTAGCTATTGAGGAGATGGCAACAAACATCATCAAATATGGGTACGACGACGATGCTATTCATGAGATAGATATTGAATTATGCATTAATTCGGATGCGATAGTTCTGACAATGATTGACGATGGCCACGAGTTTGATCCATTATCAGTAGAAGTATCAGACATTAGTTCCAGCCTCGATGTCAGGGCTATTGGCGGGATGGGGATTCTCCTTACCAGAAGCATGAGTGACTCAATGCAATATTGTCGAAAAAATAATAAAAATTTTCTCCAGATCAAAGTCGATCCACGAAAATAATTATTATAATACAGCTGTTTGTTGCCGATTGTTTTTTGCAATTTATTTTTTTTGAGTTATTGTTACAGTAGAATGGAGCGGCGACTACTTTTCAAACATATCTAAATGAGTCAAAAATGAATATTACACAACAACAACAACAAAACGGAATCATTACACTCAATATTGCCGGACGTCTAGACGCGGTAACCGCGCTTGACGCTGAAAAGGAGTTTGAAAAAATTCTTCAGGAAGGGAGTGAACAGTTGCTAGTTGACCTTGGCGAATTGGATTATATCAGCAGTGCCGGACTACGGGTGCTATTAGTAGTGGCAAAAAAAATTCAACAGAATGGGGGCAAGGTTGTACTCGCTGAACTAACTCCTAACGTCAAAGAAGTGTTTGAGATAAGCGGGTTTTCATCTATTTTTAAAATCTTTGACTCTCGCGAAGAGGCTGCCGTCTTTCTGGAAGGCTGATAGCCCCAAAACATTGTCTCTGCCGACGTGCTAAGCAATAAGATGTTTTCAGCATCCGGATTTAGTTGTGCTAAGTCCCGGTAAAATTGGCGATAATTACAGTGCTTCAAGTTTGCTCTGACCGAATAATGCTGACATTTTTTAGTATTGTGCTCCGCGGTAGATTCCTCCCCTCTTTATGTTTGATTCGATTGATTTATTCGATTACCAGCAAATATCCATTTAATATGCGACAAATTAGTAAGCAATATCCGGAAAAATGTGTTTGGGGGAAATGTGAATTTATTTTCACCCTTATAGAGTATAACATGAAGGCGGGTAAGCAGTGAAAATTATAATAGCCCCGGATTCATACAAAGGATGCATGCGTAGCGGACAGGTTTGTGATACGCTTGCATCTGGCATCTTTTCAGTGATACCGGATGCTGACATCGTAAAATTGCCGATGGCTGACGGCGGCGAGGGAACAGTTGAAGCGGTCGTGCTTGCCACCGGCGGTCAAATGGTGGAGGTAGCTGTACGTGACCCTTTGGGTAGGACAATTAGGGCAAGTTACGGTTTGACCAGTGATTCGGAAACAGCGGTGATGGAGATGGCCGCTGCCGGAGGTATTGAACTGTTGCAACCCAATGAACTCAATCCATGGCATACTTCAACCTATGGTGTTGGTCAGATGCTCAGGATAATTCTGGCATCGGGTGTACGCGATATTATCATCGGCATTGGCGGCAGTGCCACCAATGACGGTGGCGCCGGGATGGCACAAGCTTTGGGGTATCATTTGCTTGATGCCGCGGGAAAACCGTTGCCTCCAGGTTGCAGTGGTGGTACGCTGGAGGCGGTTAGAGCAATTGATGATGCTGAAGTTATACCGGAGCTGCGTCAGGCTAGAATTCGCGTGGCGTGTGATGTTACCAATCCTCTGCTCGGGCCAACCGGAGCGGCAACAGTTTACGCGCCGCAGAAAGGTGCTGACCCGCTGATGGTCAAGGCACTGGAACATAATTTAACGCATTTTTCTCGCATGCTGATTGATGCCGACTATGCCGATGATTGTAGTCACCCGGGTGATGGAGCTGCCGGGGGGTTGGGTTTTGGCCTCAGAAATTTGTGCGGCGTGGCCATGGTTCCCGGAACTGAATTGATGATTGAAATTACCGGATTTAAGGAGAAATTGGCTGGCGCTTCTTTGCTGATTACTGGTGAAGGTTGTACCGATTCACAGACCGCGCACGGGAAACTCTGCACTGTTTTGGCGCAAACCGCTAGCGATTGTGGCGTGCCTTCCGTATTGGTTTCCGGAGCTTTGCGAGGTGATATCAGCGCACTCGAAGGTTTGTTTGTCGCTATGTTTAGTACCGTTGCCAGGCCGTGTTCTCTGGATGAAGCGATGGCATCAGCCCCTGAAAATTTGCAGCGGATCGGACGTAATTTGGCTGGAATCTTAAAAAATAACTGCTCGTGCGATATCTAAAATAGATACTTTGCGTTGATTATTGCAAAACAGTATTTATGTCTTTCCGTGGCGAGAATGTAATGCCTCACTTTTCCCTTTGGGGCGGGGGCGAGCCTTTGGGGCGGGGTCGAGGGCGAGACCCCGTCCCAAACTCGACAAATCCGGGTTGGAGTGTTAGAATATTTACCGTGAATACAGTACTGTCCGTGGAAAATTGAAAAATTTATTGTAGCCGTCTGAGGTAAAATTGTGAAAAGAAAGCATGGCGAACACTTTTCCCGGGAACGCGGTTCAGCTATCGCCGAAGCTATGCTCTGCCTGGTGTTCCTGTGCCTGATCTTTTTCGGGCTGATGCAGGTTTTTCAATGGGCCGCAGCCAAAATGCTCTGCGAATACTCCGCCTTCTATACCGCTAAAGCTCATGCGCTTGGATATTGTCATTCAATCGTTATTCGCGCGGCGCGGATTGCGGCAACCGGAGCCTCTGGTCAGGATGTTTCGGGCAGCCCGGCAACAATACCATACAATCGAGAGGAACTTGCACTCCGTGCAAAAGATTATATGCA
>JAGYNC010000051.1 GCA_018400135.1 Victivallaceae bacterium | reverse complement strand
ACATTTTCCTTTTTTAGATTTGTTTCAGATAGCGAAGAGTGAGTCTTCGAACGACCTTTCAAAGAAAGGACTTCAGGCATGATAATGCCGTGCTCCTGCCCGCACCGTATCGCGGCAGACGGGTAGAATTTCGTATTTCCGGCTCGAACTTTTCCGAGAATGTTCTATTTAGATGTCGGCAAGTACTTCGATTGCCGTGTTAACGTTGCCAAAAGGAGCGCTGACCTGAACTCCCTGGACGCGGGAGCGTAGCGCGCCGACGGTTTCCCTGGCAATTCTGATGCCGACGCCACGCTGTTCTTCTTTGTTGTTTGCGGCGGCCATCAGAGCCATGACGCGATCGGGGATAGTTACACCGGGCACTTCATTTTTCATGAATTCAGCATTGCGATAACTGGCCAGAGGCCATACTCCGGCAATAATTGGTACAGACAACTCAGCGATGTGATCCATAAAAGCGAAGAGTGATTCCACCTCAAATACTGGTTGAGTGATAATAAAGGAAGCCCCGGCATCGACTTTTTCTCTGAGCCGCAACAATTCACGTTCCATATCGATCGCATTCGGGTCTGCGCCTGCTCCGGCAAAAATTGCGGTTGGGTGTTCAATTGCTTTGCCGCCGACATCAATGCCATGATTAAGATTGTCGGCAACTTTAAGGATGCCGATGGAATCGACATCGAACACTGCTGAGGCAAATGGATAATCGCCTAATTTTGGCGGATCACCAGTGATAAACAAGATATTGTTAATCATCTGGCAAGAACAACCCAGTAGGTCTGCCTGCATGCCGATCAAGTTTTTATCGCGACAGCAACAGTGCAAAATAACCTCAATTTCAGCTTTTTCCTGAATTTCATGTGCGGTTATAATTGGACTGATGCGAGAACTGGCACGTGGCCCATCCGGGATATTGATGGCATCGACACCTGCTTCGCGACACTGCATCGCTTTGGCGATGGTTGCGGATAAGTCGAAGCCGCGTGGAGGCGTGATTTCCACAGTGGTCACAAATCTACCGCTGTTGAGATCGGCGGCAAGTTTTGAGCGTTCTGCCACTGGAACCGGTTCCTGAGGTTGTTCCTGATGTCTCACCCTTTCAATTTTTCTGGATACATTAGCTTTTCCCAGCGGCCTGATGCTGCGTGCGATATCACGGATATGTTCCGGGCCGGTACCGCAACAACCGCCGACACCACGTGCTCCGAGGTTGACGTAACGCACCGCGTAAGTGGTTAAATATTCCGGACTACACATGTAAATCATGCGATTATCAACATTTTTAGGCATGCCGGCGTTTGGCCTGACAATCACCGGATACTTGGTTGTCGGCAATAGCAGTTCCAGTGCAGAGAGCATGCCTTCGGCACCATTGATACAATTCAGACCGATTGCCGAAGGACAGAGTTCGCTTTTCTCAAAAAGTTCAAGAATTATCGGTAATGGCTCGCCAGTGGCTGTTTCCAGATTACGTTCGATAGCAAAACTGAACATAAATGGGATCTTAACATATTTGGTTACTGCCCGGTAAGCAATTTCGGCATCGCGAAGTGATGGAATGGTTTCGCAAAGAATAAAATCAGCGCCGTTATCCTGTAGCACAACCATCTGTTCTCCCAGTATCTCCACGGCGTCCTGTTCCGGGATTGGGGTGTTCAGTGCACTTTCTCCGATGGGGCCAACTGATGCAGCCACCAACGTATCTTCGGCGCATTCAGCTTTGGCGAGCTCAATTGCCGCCTGATTAATTTCAGCGGTTTTTTCCGCTAGGCCGAAACGCGTGAGTTTGTTGCGATTAGCGCCATAACTGTTGGTGGTGATGATTTCCGCGTCCGCCTCGACATAGTTGCGGTGAATTTCTCTTACCACTGGAGCGTGGCTTAGATTTAAGCCTTCATACGAAGTGTTGATAAAAAAATCACGGCGGTAAAACTCTGTGCCAATGGCACCATCAAAAATTACAACATGGTCATTTAGTTTTTCTTTTAGTAAATCGCGCATATATCTCCAATTTTTTTTAGGCGGTTTTGCCGCAACCCAAATCTGAAATACTGGAGGGAGAATTTTAATCACGAATGGCACAAATAAAGCACTGCCATAACTTCAGGAAAGCCTGGAAGTTTTGCATCTGTGTATCTGCCTCATATTTACGAAAATTCGTGGATGTTATAACAAATATAAACGCAAAGGGTACGTTTGCTGTTAATCAATGCGTTCTGATTATGCTATAATCTAATCTTTGCCCGAGCAAAAGTAAAGCGCGACTGAGGATTTTTAATGCCTGCCGGGAATCCCGTATTTTTTTAATTTGCGGTAGAGCGTACTGCGACTGACTTTGAGCCTTGTCGCTGCCTTACTCAAATTACCATGTGCCAATAAGACCGCTTTTTCGTAAAGCGCCTTTTCCCGGTTTTGAATTTCCTGACGTTCACGGCCGAACGGGTCATGTGTTGCCGGTGGCGTAACCGCATCGCGATAGAGCAGCTCTGCCCTTAATTCGCCCGGTAAATCTTTCCAGGCGACGGGTTGTTCTCCAGAATTGAGCATGACGGCAAACTCAATGGCGTTTTTTAGTTCACGAATATTTCCCGGCCAGTTATAAATTCTGAAACGTTCCATTATTTGCGGCATGATCCCCGGTACTTTTTTTCCCATAATTTCATTAAAATGACTGATGAAGCTAGCGGTTAATTCGGGAATATCTTCAAGACACTCAGTCAATAGTGGTAGATTAATGGCGGTAACGTTCAAGCGATAATATAAATCTTCACGAAATTTGCCGGTTTCAATAAGTTCAGGGATGTTGCGATTGCTGGCCGCGATAATGCGAATATTAACCGGGATCTCAGCCCGGCTGCCGATCCGGGTAATAGTTTTATCTTCGAGCAGGCGAAGCAGTTTTGCCTGGATTTCCAGCGGCATATCACCGATTTCGTCCAGAAAAACCGTTCCCCCGTTCGCTGTTTCAAGTAACCCGATATTGCCCTCTTTCCTGGCTCCGGTAAAAGCGCCGGTATCATAGCCGAATAGCTCACTTTCGGCAATTTCGCGTGGGATAGCCGCGCAGTTGACGGGAATGAACGGGGCATCCCGCCGTTCACTGTGATTATGAATGCTGTGAGCGAACATCTCCTTGCCGGTGCCGCTGGCGCCGTGCAGAAAAACATTTACCGATGTTTCAGCCGCAAGCATGGCAAGTTCCTTAGCGTGAAGTAATGCCGGGGAGTTACCCAGGATATCGTCAAAGTTGAAACGTGCCCGCGGAGCATCGGTTGGCGCGCGTTCTGTTTTCTTTTCATCGAAAATCAACAGACATCCAAGAAATTCGTCCTTGTCGCTGAATAACGGAATGCGCTCGTAGTTTACTCGTAATTTTCGTCTGGACAACCGAATTTCCATTGGTTGCTCCTTACATGGAATTGCCGTCTTGGCTATTTCACGGATAGCGGGATAAAAGCGGGCCAGATTGTCCGGATTTTTTTCATCATCGGCACTGCCGTTAAGATTCAGCAGTCTCATCATCGGGGGATTGATTTGTCGAAGATAGCCCGAACGAGTTACCAGTAGCATCGGTTTGCGGTCGTCTTTGAACAATTTTGCTAATTGCCATTTGAGTTCGTTGTGCATTTTTTTAGAACGAAATAACCTGGTTTGTCGATCCAGTAACTGAATCAGCAATACAATCAATCCCTTCAATAAATGGACATTGACATCTGGCAATATGCCGTATAATGCGACAAACCCTTTGAGCTGGCCATCAATATCGTATACTGGAGTCGCGCTGCCGCCGAGCGGGTGGAGTTTTTCCAGATAGTGTTCAGCTCCGTGACACACTACTGTGGTTTGGAGCGCCGCAGCCAGAGAGACGGCGGTAGTGCCGGCGGATTCCTCACTCATGACAATTCCGGGATGCAGGCCGAATGTTTCCAGCGTGCCGGCAAAGGCTGTCCCGGTTTCCATATTGACGATGCAACCGTTGATATCGCAAATCAGCCCGGCAAGGTTTGTGTCCGGACCGATGAATTTCAACAAGTTACTCAAGCGGGTACTTACCTGTTGAAGAAATACATCTTGGGCAGTGACATCAATAGTCGCCTTTTTCTGAGGGTACATCTGGGGCCCCAATCCGCTCTGCCGACTTCTTTTCCAACTTTCCAGCAGGGGAGGGGAAATAGCCGGTGTGCCGCGGCCCTCATTAATGAAAGCGCTCCAGTCGTTGTAATTAACAAACATAATTTTTTATGTCCGACATCAGAATACCCAGTATCAACAAGGCAACACTGACAGCGACAATCGCGCAAAAAATCTTCATAACCTGCTGATATGTAGATAGTTGAAAATGGTACGCCCAGAAGGACTCGAACCTTCGACCCGCTGATTAAGAGTCAGCTGCTCTACCAACTGAGCTATGAGCGCACATAGACATTAATAAACGACAAGAAATATGTCATGTTATCAAGAAAAATCAAGTAATTATTGTTCGAACGAATGAGACTTTTTCCGTTGGTAGTAATTATTTGTTAGTTGGTGGAGGTGTAACATGTGAGGTTATTTTGGCGTTGATTTTCTGCTGTTTTTTTAGTTCATGATAAGCGAATAGCACCATTTCCGATATGACTTCAGAAATAGCAGTCGTATCAGTGAGAAGGCGTTGCCGTTCCCTTGCAGCGAAGAGTGCCCGCTCGCTGATATAGCACCGGCAAGCCTTATCGGAAATATCTTTTTTGAAACAATGTTTGTTGTTACTCATCTGTGATTTACTCCGATAAAAAACTTTACTAAGTATAACATCTAGTGATACGCAGTCAAGTCATAAAAAAACTTTTGTCGATATTTTTTGGCATTTTTCATGTTTTGAGCTATTTTAAGCCAGTTTTTAAGTTTGATTGATGGTGATTTTGTTGCAAAAATTTATCTACGCTATTCAGGATTTGGTATGAGGTTAATCAACAGAGCTATTATTCAGGCGCTTAATGCGGCGCGCAAGGAGCTGGGGTCAGCACGGGCGGTTGCTATGAAGGCGGGTATTTCGCCGATGCAAGTTTCGCGCTGGCTGCGGGGACGTGGTGAAGTTATTCAGGAGGAGACTTATCGCAAGTTGCTTCCAGTCATAAAACGATATTTGCAAGAACAGGTTTATGCCCCGGAGCGTCCGGGTGATTCCGCGATGGATATTATTCTGACGGAAGAAGAGAGAGAGTTGATCGCTTATTTGCGGTCTGCTAAGGGACGCCGTGACAAAGGATTATTGTTGTTGAAAATTGACCGCATTAAAAATGGTAATTATGAATTAGGTGAGATCGGCGTGTTTGATGATGAGACAATTTCTCTTGACGAAGCCGCTGAAACTGATCCAGAATCCTCCGATTATTGCTAGAGAATCAAGCCTTGCCAGAAGTGAATTTATTTTCCTATACAGAAACGGCTGAATATATTGTCAAGAATATCCGGGTCAGCTTGTTCTCCAAGAATTTGACCGAGCGTATTCATGGCTTGTCGAAGTGGCACGGCGGCAAGTTCCCAGTCGCTATCTCCGATAGCGGCAATGGCTTCGGGGGTGACATTCAAGGTTTCTTCAAGCAGCTTGGCATGGCGCTGGTTAATTGCTACCTCCGGCTCTTCTGTGTGAGGGAATTCCCATACTACTCGTTCAAAGGTGTCCAATAGTTGTTCAATACCGATGTTTTCGGTAACGGAAATACAAACGCTCGGGCACGACGTAGTTGCAGGCAGCGACACATCGGCAAGGGCCAGGTCAATTTTATTCCAGACGGCAATCAAATTTGATTTTTGGGCGGCATGAGTTTGCATCTCTGCCAGCTCTGCGGACAATTCAGCCGAGGCGGCATCCAACAACCAAATAACGATTTTTGCTTGACGTATTGATTGTCGGCTACGATCAATGCCCATCCCTTCAATCATGTTGCTGGCTTCCCTTATGCCTGCGGTATCAATCAGGGTTACCGGGATACCGCGGATATTGGCATTTTCTTCAATTGTATCACGGGTTGTCCCGGGTAGCGAGGTTACTATTGCGCGATCGAAGCCAAGCAACAGATTGAGTAAACTGGATTTGCCGCTGTTGGGACGTCCGGCCAGAACAACCCGGATGCCTGAACGCAATACCGCGCCGTCTCGACCAGTTTGAATTAAAGTGGTAACCTTATCGGCAATGTCATTCAATAGAAGAATCGTTTTGTCTCTTGAAGTCCAATCCAACTCTTCTTCCGGAAAATCAAGTCGCGATTCACATTCCGCAAGTATATCGGTCAGTGTTTGTCTCAGAGTAGCAACCTGGCGTCCCAATACGCCATCAATTTGTCGTTCTGCCAGATGTAACGCCATATCGCTGTGCGCGGTAATTAAGTCGCATACCGCTTCAACTTGCGTCAAATCCATTTTGCCGTTGATAAAAGCACGGAAAGTGAATTCGCCCGGTTCGGCCTGGCGCGCGCCATTAATAAGTGTTGATTCCAATGCTTCGCGGGCTGCCGCAGCTCCTCCGTGGCAATGCAGTTCAACTACATCGTCACCGGTATAACTGTTGGGGGCCGGCATGTAAACTGCCAGCGCGGAATCGCCCGATTGCCCGTTGTTCCGGACAATTTTGCCGAACAACATTTTTCTGGCATTATTACGGTGTAACTTCTGGTGTCCCTGCCATGCTGCACGGCCCGTTTCAAGCGCAGTCGGCCCGGCAATCCGGATGATGGAAATAGCACCTCCGTGGCCAGTACATATGGCGGCAATAGTGTCCTCAATATTCAAATTCTATTTCTCCTGTAGAACACAATGCTACCAGACAATAACGCCTATCACCAAGGCCAGCACAAATAGTAGAATTATTGAAACGGTAAACACGATACGCCGCTTGCGTTTTTTTTCTGCACGCAAACGGTTGGTGTTTCCCAGGGCCAGCTGGTTCAGCAGTGTTTTCATTCCTGAAAATGTTTGCTTCATGGTATTCCGTACTTTACTCTGTCGTTTCTTTATCTGCTCTTCAGGAATTTGTCGCATGACATTGCCGACTCTGGCAGTAGTCAAATTTATGTTCGCCATAATTTTCTTTGCTCTTTCAATTTTTTCGCGGAAATTTCAGAATTTATTGTGCCAAATTTTGCTGCCTGGCGTATGCATCGCACTGAATTTCTTACGGATCCGGGGATTGCAAACTTAATGATTTTGTCCGGTGTCTCCCATTTGTCGGCTAAAACAATCAATTCAGAGGGACTCCGATTTTGCCAAACACAACACTACGATAGTATATCATAAAATTATCAAAATTCCAAATTACGCGCGAGTATCGCCAACAGAAAAGATTGAAACATTTTTTCTTTTATTCTCTGTACTAATTTTGCTTGAATTTACCGAGAGTAATATTAAATTAAGCGTCCTGTATCCGCAGTCCCGTGGTGTAATGGTAGCACAAGTGATTCTGGTTCATTTAGTCTTGGTTCGAATCCAGGCGGGACTGCCAACTATAAGTGCGTCATCATTTTCAGCGCGTTTTTAAGCAGTTTTAGCCAGAATAACGGAATCGCCCGCCAGGGGGATTGTCCATAACGCAATTTCACCCGCAGTTCATCGCAGAGACAACTATAGATGTTCCGGTCGGCAAGCCCACCGCCGCGGAAGAACGCAATGAGTTCCGGTACGTAGAGCGGTTTGATATTGTGTTGATTGACAGCGCGGTACATGAAGTCGTAGTCTCCCAATAGTCGGAACGAGGTATCGTAACCGCCGATGCGTTCGTAGATACGTTTCGGACAAAACATCGAAGGATGCGGCGCGAATGCGCCGCGGGCCAGGTTTTTTTGGCGAAATCCGCGAACTCGTCCTAATCGCTCATACTCGACATCTCCCCAGAAGATATACTCATCAAGGTTGTGGTTGGCAAAAGCTTCGGCTACTTTTGGCAGCGCGCCCGGGAAATAGTAGTCATCCGCGTTGATAATGCCAATAATATCACCCGTTGTCCGGGAAATACCCTTGTTCATGGCATCATACATGCCGTTGTCCGGCTCGCTGATCCAGCAGGACAGACTTGCTTCGTACTTGCGGATAATGTCCAATGTGCCATCAGTCGAGCCGCCGTCGATAATCAGGTATTCACACTCAGAATAATCCTGCGACAACACACTGGTTATGGTTTCTTCAAGAAAGCGTTCCGCATTGTATGTTACTGTGATAATAGATATTTTCATCTGCGCCTTGCTTTTATATCTAAAAGGAAACACGTTTTAATTTGATTGAAAGGTATGCGGTTTTTGTGTTATTGCAAGGGAAATGATTGCAAGATTCTCCGCACTGTAAGGTCTCGCTCTTTTCTTTGGTTCGGGGGCGCTATCGGGACTTGCCTGCGCGTCACGCGCAAGCAGGTCGAAATCAATTTCCTCACACAAGGGCGCGGAAATACGACTCGAGGTTTGGCAAACAATCCCGAGTAGTATGCGTTCTCCGAACGCATGAAACGAATTTTGCGAAGAAATGCTGATTGCGTTCGGAGAACGCAAGCTACTGAAATGCGGCTCAGGATGACGGCCTTACCGGCTGCGGGCCGGTGGAGGGCTGTCCTCCGTGGCAGCCTGAAATTAGGTTCCGACGGAGCGGAACCATCCGCCGCGCCAAAGGGCCGCGCCAAAGGCGCGGGGGAGAATACGGGCGAAGGAGGGACGGCCTCCGTGCCGTCCTGGAAAAGCAGCCCAGGGCAAAGAGGTTTATCACGCCAAGGCACAAAGGAGGAAAAAGAAGATTGACCACCGAGGACACAGAGACACCGAGAAAGAGAGATGAGAGTGTTGTGTGAGTGTGTGGCAACGCCGGAGGCGTTCCTGCCACTCCCGCAACACTGTATCGAGGATAATTCAGGATTGAATGAGGTATTACCTATTATTGGAATTTGCAGTACGCATCCTGCTTCAGTTTACTTGCTATTTTGATTTTGCCGTGTATCGTCTCAAGTGTTTTCAGGGGGTGGGGCAATCCGGAAAGACCCCTGAATTTTTAAACAAACAATTTTGTATTAATCGGCGCAAATCGTCGGATTGTTTACTGGAAAAGATGCAAACATCAGCTACACCGCCTAAAGAAAAGCCGCGATTATTTACTGGCACGTTGCGTCAGGATATTGAATTATTTCCTGGCGAGCGCTCTTCCGATGGTGACCCAACCTGGGTTATTTTTGATCCGGTAGCTGATACCTATTTTCGTATTTCCGACGAGAATTACCGTATTGTCAGTGCGCTGACCGGAAATCAGGAACTTGATGCATTCATGCAAAAATTGCGGAATTCGGGTATTGCTGCAGATCAAGATAGCGTACTGGGGGTTCTTAATTTTTTGAATAACAGCAATCTGATGCAGGCGGTTTATGGGAGTACTGAGGCCAAAATCAACAAAACGCGTGACTTTAAACGTAGTATGTTCTGGCAAAGAGTAATGTCCTCATACCTTTTTTTGCGTTTGCCGCTACTTCGACCCGACCGGTTTCTGACGCGCACTGCGAATGCTGTCAACACAATTTTTTCCAAATGGGCGTTATTTCTGCTCGGGTTTGTTGCCGTTATCGGCTACGGGAGTCTGGTATTTAACTGGCATAAATTCACGGATCGTTTTATTAGTTCAATTTCTGTCCGGGGATTGTTGCGTTATTCATTGGCGGTAATTGCTATCAAATGTATTCACGAGTTAGCTCATGCTTACACTGCAAAAAATTTTGGTGTAAGAGTGAGGCGCATGGGAGTGGCCTTTATTGTTTTTTTCCCTAGATTGTTTACCGATTTGACCGATTCGTGGCGGGTTGCCAGTCGCAGGGTTCGTTTCATAATCGATGGGGCCGGTATTCTCAGCGAAACTCTTATTGGTGGTCTGGCTGCGCTGGTCTGGGCAAATAGTTCTCCCGGCACAACCAATACCGTGGCCTATTATATTTTTGCGGTGAGCATTATCAACACTGTACTTATCAACGGAAATCCTTTCATCCGCTATGACGGTTATTATATGCTTATGGATTTGATTGGCATAGATAATCTCCAACAGCGCGGCATTGAACACGCCCGGGCTTTGTGGCGGAGGTATTTATTTGGATTACAATTTCCGCTTAAAGATGGCACAACCGGCTGGAAGCGGAGTTTTCTTGTTTTTTATGGTATTTGCGCTTTTATGTACCGTTTGTTTCTTTATACGTCTATTATTTTATTGGTTTATTTTCGTTTTACCAAAACATTAGGGATATTTTTGCTGACAATGGAGGTCTACATGTTGATTATTAAACCACTGGTTAATGAAATTCGATTTTTGATTATGGCAAGAAAAAAAATTCGCAAAAATAATTTTATTATTTCCGCCATTGGTGCGGTGGTTATCCTGTTATTGCTGTTTATGCCATTACCCTGGAGTGTTTCTTTGCCATGCGAAATCAAACCGGACTCATCTGAAATTATTTACGTTCAAAATCCCGGATTTTTGCGGAAAATAATGGTTGGCGATGGCGAATCGGTACAATGCGGGCAACTGCTGATGTTGCAGGATAATCCACTAATCGACTGGAAACTTCAGGAGGCGAAACTGGAAACTGAAATGGATCGCACGAAAATTGATCAGGCAGCATCCCGATCCGAGTCAATTGGTGAAGTTGCCATCAACCGTCAGGCGTTGAAAAACAGCCTGGCGCTAATCAGGGAACTATCCAGAAAAAAACAACTGCTCGAAAGGCGAAGCTCTATTGATGGACAATTTGTCTCCTACGACTGGCGGCTGCAACCGGGGAAGTGGTTGCAAAAAGGTGAAATCATCGGTGAAGTCTTTTCCACGGAATCCTCCAGACTTGTTGCCTATATCCGTGAAAATGACTTGAAATCAATACGGAATGACGGCCCGGCAACTTTCAGCCTGGTCGATGATACCAGAAAGCTTCATGGACGAATCGTTTCAGTGAATAAGGTGCCGGCAGTTATGGAGCGTTCCCCGCTACTAAGTGTTTTTGGCGGCCCGATACTCTGTTACCCTGAACCCGTCTATGGCGCCTACAGGCCGATAGAGTCGTTGTATCAACTCGATATCGAAGTTGGCAGCAGCAATACCAAACTTCCCATTGGCCGTACTGGAACGGTTAGCACTACGAAATACGTTTCTATCGGAGGCAACATTGTTCGTAGCGCGTTACACATTCTTCAACGCGAACTTTCCTTCTAGAACATTGTCGAAAGGGTTGAACTTAACCGGCTTAGCCGGGACTTCCAATACAATAAATTAACCACTAATCTGCACTAATGAAACACTAATGAAGAGCGCTGACGATTTATAACAATGTAGTGCAGGCACTTTTGTCTGCGAAGTCTTGAAAATAAACAGACAAGAGTGTCTGTTCCACTTTGAAACAACCCCTGAAATATCTTATGCGGCGGATGAAATTTTCTTCCAAAAGCAGAATTTTTAATTCTTACTTCTCTTCCGGAGAGTGACGCTACCCGGCGCTTCTGATCTCATTCATATAGTCAACAACTTTTTCCCGGATATGGTGGAGATAGCCGATAAAGACATCCAGTTTAATGACTATATCGGGGCAACTGTTTTTAAGTTTGATCATTACTCCGGCAATCTCATTTATGTCTGCCAGCATCCGTTTGTAAAGTCCCAGTTTCAGGCCCGACATACGTTGTTCTTCAATTTCCAGAACATCAGCACAACGGGAGAGGAGTCGCCCGAAAAGGCAGGTAACAGCAAGCCCGGATTTAAACAACTGGTCACTGTCTTCGGCTGAGATGAATACATTCCACTCTTTGGCAAGTTTGGTGCTATCAAATAGCAGATCGGAGCCCTTACGGCGGCGCAGCTCAGTCGCGTCAAAAACATCGTCCTCATCGTCAAAGAAGAAATCGATGATTTCTGTATTGCGCCACCCGGTTTCTGCCGGCACCAAATCCGGATGCGCCATCAACCGGTTCATGATGGCCTCTTCCTCATTGGGCAAATCCAGGCAATGCGGCAGTTCGCGAAAATAGCGACTGATCCGTTTTTCGTCACGACGAATTTCGCGTTCCCACTGAAACTCGTTCCAACTTTCCTGATGATGTGAAGACCTGAACATAATATTAGTTTAATCCAAGTTATGAGCAATCCGGGTTAGCCATATTTTCCAGGCGTTTTACCGCGTCAACACGGGGCGCGTCCCCCCACAAACTTTCAAGTTGATAGCGCTCGCGCATATCTTCGGTCATAATATGCACCAGAGTAGCGCCAAAATCAATAACCACCCAGCGACTGGCGGGGTCTCCCTCGGACGACAGCGGTTTGACAGCCAGTTCTGTTCTGACACATTGTTCGAGCCATGAAGCCAGGGTCTTTAACTGTATTTCAGATTTAACCGTGCAAATAACAAAATAATCAGCAATAGAGGTAAACTCTGTTACTTGCAAAATTTTCACGTTTTCAGCTTTTTTCGCTTCGGCTTCAGCCGCGCACAAAATGGCGACTTTTTTCGGTTCTGTCGATGGTCTTGCAGGCATATTGTTTACTGCTTCTCCTTGTCGCGGTATAAACCGTGATAGTTGATATATTTGATAACGTCTTCACTTACCATTTTAGCAAAATTTTCACGTTTTGCCACTTTTTTTCTTATCTCAGATGAAGATAGGTCAAAAAATGGCATTTGCAACAAACTGTTCAATAAAATATCCGCCTCTTCTCCATTCCAGTGCTGCAGCAGTTCGGCACGGGTAACCCGTTGTTTCGGGCCTCGCGGATATATCAGCAACTCGTGATTCGAAACCAGTTGACGCGCATCGTACCAGGTATGGAGTTGGCGGAGACTGTCCTCGCCGATCAGCAACTGTAAACGATCCTGGGGAAAACGTTGACTCAACAGTTCGAGAACCGCGCTGGTATATGACGGTCTGACAGCGATATCGGCTTCGATATCGGAAACCTCGAATTTGTTATTTTGGGCAACCATCAGCTTCAGCATATTTAACCGGTGCTCAAACGATGAAATTTCGTCGCTCCGCTTGTGTGGCGGAAGAAAAGCGGGAACAAACATAACGCGGTCAGTCCAGCCACCAGCCAGCACTTGCCTCGCGAGATTGATATGTCCGTGATGCGGCGGATCAAATGTTCCGCCAAAATAAGCAATGCGCATTTATCAGTGTTCCATCAGTGTCCATTAGTGGTTAAACTTCCTCTCTTCTCTCTCTACAATTCCTATATGTCCTATATAGTTAGACC
>JAGYNC010000050.1 GCA_018400135.1 Victivallaceae bacterium | reverse complement strand
TAACACACAGCATCTGGCTGCGTGAGCTGCAGGGGCCGATAAAGCAACATTTATTTGAAAAAATAAAAACTAACTTAGGTGATGTCGTCTGTAAAGACATAAAGTTTGTTCCGGGAGGACGTTGAGCTATTGTGATTATGACTAATATGAATTGCGACTTAGTACCCGTAGAGAATAAAATCTGGGTTCCAATCAGAACCAAGTCTCGCAGAGAAAAAAAGCTGGCTGAGTATTGTCACGCGCAAGCTATGCGTTACTATCTGCCGCTGTTAAAAAAAATTCACAAATACGGCAAACGACGAAGAGAGTTTTTTTTGCCGATGTTTCCCGGATATATTTTTTGTTGCTTGTCGGACGAAGACTTCGCGCAGCTGGTGTTGTCTCATTCTGTGCTGTTCAAAGTCAAGGTTAATGAAATCGAAGAGCCGCTGTTGCTGGAGGAACTCAGGGGGATAAGGGTTTTTGAACAGCTTGCGCAGGAACAAAAAATTGAAGTCAAGCCGGAGCTGGTTGAGGGAACTCCGGTAGAAATTTCCACCGGCCCTTTCAGAGGACTCAGCGGAATTGTTCAGAAACGTAAGAAGCGGGCATTAATTTCGGTTAATGTGGAAATACTCGGACATTCCGTTTCGGTCGAGGTAGATGCTGACGAATTGGAACTGGTATCCTAATCCACTCTTGCAATGGCTCGATCCCATAATAAATTGGACTGTTCAGATTTTTAATACAATTATTTCCAGAGATTTATAATAATGCCGCCGGGCTCATCACTGATCTCGAACAGATTCTAAGATGAACAAGAAAACAGAGAGGAAAACGATGAAGCTGAAAAAGGCGTGGAATGATGTGCAGAAAGAAACACCCTCCGAGGATTGGAATACCGTGGTAATTACCGCTCTGGCCTGGTGCGGCACGCGATTCTTCCCTGCCGGTTCAGCTTTCGATAACCTTGAATCCATCTCCTTTAAAATTCTTAATTTACCATGGGATGATTGTGATAGAATTGTACAAAGGCATTAAAATAACCCTGCTGATATTGGTGATGAACGGTTGTCTATCGGCGTTCGCGCAGCATGCTGTTTCGGATGAAACAGACACTTCACCGCGCGGCTTTCAGCCTCGTTACCACCATTACCGAAAAGATCAGGGACACAATCCGTTCGGCGTTTACTGGCGTGAAGCGCCACCGCAGGATTACATTTTTTTGGCCCCTGCCCACCTGGGAGCGACGTTGTTTATGGCTGTCGGGAATGTTACCTGCTGGTTGCCGAAAATTATTTATCATGTTAGTTCAGGGGATATTTCCATGGAGTCATTTTTGCCGCCGGTAGAATTTTCCAACCGTTATTTTGGCATTACCGGTGCCTATTTGCTGGGGAGTCCGTTCTGGTGCCTGAAGAAAGCATTCTGGGATTTTCCGGTATGGGTTTTTAGCGATTCAGAACAGGAAGCTGCCCGTGAATCCTGCTCTTCCGGGGAGGAGCCCTAAAATGAGGCGCGGTGCATCTGCTTAGCAAATTAAGGAATAATGACAATGCAGAGTGATGAAAAACGATTTGCCGGACTGACGCAGTTAAAAGCGTCACAAACTAGTTTCCCATTGACGCCGACGGCAGCAAAGCTGGAAACTTTTGATAATATGTTTACGGATCGGGATTATTTGATCGAGTTCAATTGTCCGGAATATACTTCGCTGTGTCCGGTTACCGGACAACCGGATATGGGGAGTATTGTCATTCGTTATATCCCGGATAAATATTGCATTGAAAGTAAGTCGCTTAAGCTGTATTTGTTTTCATTTCGTAATTATAATACTTTTCATGAGGAGGCGGTAAACCTGATTCTTGACACTGTGGTCAAGGCCTGTTCTCCGCGTCGGGCCGAGGTTGTCGGACGTTTCTGTCCGCGCGGCGGCATTGCCATCAACGTAAAAGCTGTATTTGGAGATTCTATCAATGAACAAACAATTTAACTATCTTGAAACCGGATCGGTTACATCACCAAAGGGTTATCTTGCGTCGGGAGTTGCCGCCGGCATTAAAGTCAGCGGCAAGTCGGACATGGCTCTGCTGGTTTCGGCTGAGCCCGCGCAGTACTCAGGAGCTTTCACCAGTTGTATTTTTGCCGCTGCTCCGGTACGGATATGCCGCGAACGTTTTAAACAGCGGACGCCAATCCGCGCGGTTGTTATCAATAGCGGCAATGCCAACGCCTGTACCGGCGAACGCGGGCTGGCTAACAGCAAAAAAATGTGTCAATTGACTGCCAAGAAATTGCGAATTACCCCTAGCGAGGTGCTGGTTTCCTCTACCGGACGTATTGGCGTACAACTGCCGATGGATAAGATTGGCGCCGGAATTACGCTGGCGGCTGAACAACTTTCTCATCATGGAGGTATTGCCGCCGCAAAGGCCATTATGACCACGGACACCGTAATGAAGTCGGCGGCGGTGGAAGTGGAACTTGGCAATAAAAAAGTAGTTATTGGCGGCATGGCCAAGGGCGTTGGTATGCTTGCTCCAGATTTGAAGATTCCTCACGCCACGTTGTTGTGCTACCTGACAACTGATGCTGACATTGACGTGCCTCTGCTTGATGAGATGCTGCATCGTACTGTTGATCTCTCTTTTAACCGGATTACGGTTGATGGTGATACCAGTACTAACGATACTGTGTTGTTGATGGCTAACGGTGCTGCCGGTGTAAAAATTGTCCCCAATACCTCTGACGCGGAAATTTTTGCCGCTGCATTACAGGATTTAATGGAGCAATTGGCTCGTGAAATTGTCATGGATGGTGAAGGAGCTACCAAGTTTGTGACCATCAGGGTTGATGGCGCACCGGACGAAGCTGCCGCGCGAGCCTGCGCCAAAACAGTTGGAAATTCCTTGTTGTGTAAGACCGCCTGGTTTGGTAATGATCCCAATTGGGGCCGTATCGTTGCCGCGTTGGGTCGTGCCGGGGTTGAGTTCGACCCGGACAAGGTGGACGTGTGGTATGAGGATTTGCCGGTAGTAAGACGGGGCGGTGATGCCGGAACACCGGAATCCGCGTTGGCAAAAATCATGGAAAATCGGGAATTTGTCATTAATATTAATCTAAACTCAGGGGATGCCGACTATTGGGTTTGGACTTGCGATATCTCATACGAATATGTTAAAATCAACGCCGAATATCATACCTGAGGTGGGCTTTGCCCGCAATCCAAATCCGACATTTACCTGATCATTGGACATTCCGTGCTCGATATTGGATATTCAAGTCTCAAGTCCGCCAAAATAAAACACGGAAAACAGGGGGGAGGGGAGAGGAACCACTAATCGACACTAATGAACACTAATGGGGAGAGTGAAGGGTGAAGAGTGAAGAGTGAAGGGTGAAGGGGGGGAGGAGAGAAAAACCACTAATTGAACACTAATGGGGAGAGGAGAGATTTATCACACAAAGGCACGAAGAACACGGAAGAAAATGAAAAATTACTAATGCAGAATGAAGAATGAGGGGAGAGGCTAACCATATAGAACATGTGGGAGTTGTAGGAAGAGGAGAGCCAATCCGAATCTCTGAATTATCCTCGATACAGCGTTGTGGGAGTGGCAGGAACGCCTCCGGCGTTGCCACACTCACGCAACACTCTTATCTCTCTTTCTCGGTGTCTCTGTGTCTCTGTGTCTTCGGCCTGCCTGTCGCGCTCGCGACGCAGACAGGTGGTCAATCTTCTTTCTCCTCATTCTTCATTTTGCAGCAGAGCCGGAATTATACCGATGCCGGTCGGAAAGTACCCCAAATTTCCAGCGAGAGAAGAGAACACGCAAGCAAGGATGCTTGCGGTACCTTGAGAACGACCCTCCGTCGGCCAGAGACGCGGCAAAGTAGTGCCGGGTTTCGATGAAACCGGCACCGGCGACGTATCGACGTGGGAAAAAACGTCGGCACAATGAAGAGTCGTGGCGTAAGGCTACGCCTGCGACTACTTGGCGGTCGCGCGGGAGCACGACCCTCCGCCGCGCCAGAGACGCGGGATAATACGGGCAAAGTCCGTGGAGGAACGGCCTCCGTGCCGTCCGAAATAGAGGGTCTTCTCGCAATAAGAATGAATATCCAATATTCAACACGGAATGTCCAATAATCAAGTAAATACCGAACACATTGGGAATCGGTTGAGAAGAACGGCGACGAGAGCGGGCAATGAGTAGAAAAAGAGTGAGCGATTACAAGGCAATTGCTTACTGGCTGAAAAACAAAGGAATTGCATTTGCAAAAAATAGTAAACCGATTAGATTACTTTTTTCATGTTGAATTGTAATATCAAATATAATATTGATTAAAGCCTTAATCCATTAGTTGGTGGATTTGGTCTCTGCCAGGGACTTACCCGAAAGGTTTTGGTCTTTACGGTCGCTTTTGTGCGGAACCGAAAGACCTTTGTCCTTTGTCGCTGACTATGGTTTTAATCAGGGGAACAGGGAAAGGACATAGTTATGCCCCAGAATATCTGTATTTACTCCGGGAGTGCACATCCCGCGTTGTCACAAGCTATAGCCGAATATCTCGGAATTAAGCTTGGAAAAGTTAATTTGACCCGTTTCCCCGACGGCGAAGTTTTCGTTCAATTCGAAGAGAATGTTCGTCAAGCGGATGTTTTTATCATTCAGCCTACCTGCGCGCCTCCCAACGAAAACCTGATGGAATTGTTGATTATGCTTGATGCTGCCCGGCGCGCTTCGGCAGCTAGAATTACTGCAGTATTACCTTTTTATGGTTATGCGCGCCAGGATCGCAAAGACCGCCCGCGAGTGCCGATTACTGCCAAGCTGGTAGCCAACCTTCTTACTACTGCGGGGGCGAATCGGGTGATATCAATGGATTTGCATTCGCAACAGATTCAAGGTTTTTTTGATATTCCCATGGACCATCTTTATGCCCGCCCGGTGATTGTGCCATATTTAAAACGGAATCTCGGCAAAGATCTGGTGATAGTAGCCCCCGATTCCGGTAGTGTTAAAATGGCGCAGGCATACTGTGACGCGTTGGCGGCGGGATTGGCAATAATCGCGAAACGACGAATCAGCGCTAATTCAGTTTCATCCTCTCATTTGGTGGGAGATGTCAAAGGGCGGGTTTGTATTATTACCGATGATTTAACTTCGACGGCCGGCACCATTTGCGCGGCAGCAGGTATCCTGAAAGCCGCCGGGGCAAGTAAAGTCTACGGTGCGGTTTCACATTGCCTGTTAAATACAGAAGCATGCAGGCGGCTTGCTGATAATTCCGATCTCGAACAATTAATTACTACCAACGGTATTCCTATCAATGATACACCGGACGGGAAGGTTAAAGTATTGAATGTGGCTCCGTTGCTGGGAGAAGCGATTAAACGAGTACATCAGGGGAGGTCAGTATCTTCCCTGTTTAAAATACGGAAATGATTACTGTAAAAAACACGACAAAAGAAAGGTGAAGTATGAGCAGTGTAGAACGCAATGATATTGAAGTAAAATCACGGGATGAGTCGGGTACCGGTGCGGTGCGTCGTGCCCGAAAAGAAGGCTTGGTTCCGGCGGTGTTGTACTCCAGGGGAAAAGAGAGCAGGTTACTCTATGTGGATGCAAACGCGTGGAAAATACTTGCCAATCATGACCACGGGTTGTTGAAGCTTATCGAAGGGAAAAAAAAGACGACCGTATTGGTCAAAGAAATTCAGTCAAGTGCTTTGAAAAATCAAGTACTTCATATTGATTTTCAAGAAGTTAAAATGGATGAGAAAATCCATACAACAGTGCCGGTTTACGCCTTGCCCGGAGAGCCGGTCGGACTCTCCGAGGGCGGTATTCTTGAACAGCCGTTGCATGAACTTGAAGTATTATGTCTGCCAGCTGATTTGCCGCAAAGTATTGAGGTTAACATTACCGGGCTTGGCTTGGAAGAGAATTTGACGGTAGCTGACCTTGAACTGCCTAAGGGAGTTCAAGCACTAACGGAGTCAGAACATGTGGTCTTCCATGTTCTCAAGCAGAGTGTAGAGGAAGAAACTGAGGAAGATGTCGGAGAAGAAGCGCAGGAACCAGATCGCGTGGATGATAAGCTGGAGAAAGAATAACCGTAAACAAATTGGATGGAAAATTGATGACGGATAAAACATCATTTCCAGCTCAAATACGGTTGTTGATTGGATTGGGCAATCCCGGTTCCGAGTACGTTGGAACTCGCCACAATATCGGGTTCGAGACCGTTTATGCGCTGCTTAACAAGTTGCCGGCAAAATTTGTCGAACGTAACAAATTTAACAGTGTTCTTTGGGAAGGACGGTTTCGCGGTAGAATGTTGATGTTGCAACTACCGCAGACTTTCATGAATCTCAGTGGGAAAGCGGTGGCAAAAATTGTTGCCGACACCGGACTTAATCCCTCTGAGATGATGGTGATTTATGACGATATGGATTTGCCGCTTGGAAAAATAAGAGTGCGCGAACGGGGATCCAGTGGCGGTCATCGTGGCGTGGATTCGATCATTAATGCTCTGGAAACGATGGAATTTCCACGGCTGCGACTGGGTATCGGACGCATAGACCATAATATAGAGGTTGATTATGTCTTGTCCCGATTTACCGGGGAAGAACAGCTATTAAAGGATGCGGTTGTCGTTCATGCAGTGAAAGCACTGCTTTGCAGCTTGAGTCGTGGTGTTATTGAGGCCATGACTTGTTTCAACGGCGTGAGTGTTGTCCCGCCGTCCGAAGTTAATCCCGTAAACGCCGGCAGAACGCCGGAAAAAAACTGAACAAGGAGGAAGACATTTTGAAAAAATATGAGGCGATTTTTATTCTGGACATCCGTAAGGTGGAAGATGAAGGAGAATCATTCGGCAAGGAACTCGCGGCGCTTATTGAAGAGCAGGGGGGTACTGTTGAAAAGGCTACTGCCTTGGGACGCAACCAGTTTGCTTATGAAATCAAGAAACGCAAAGCAGGTATCTACTGGAATTTCATCTTTTCCATTGATGCCGATAAAATTACTGCCGTTAAGAACAAGTTTCGTCTAGATGAACGCGTTTTGCGGAATATGATTATTAATTATGATCGTCCGGAAGCTACTGCTGACAGTAGTCAGACGGAGGCCGAACTGTAGAAAAATAGGGTACATTGGAGGTTGATCATGGGATCCATGAACAAAGTATTTCTTTTAGGTAATATGACTCGCGATCCCGAATTGCGCTATACGCCGGGCGGCGCTGCTGTTTGCGAATTCGGTATTGCGGTCAATCGTAAATTTACGGTTAACAATCAGGAACGGGAAGATACTTGTTTTGTTGACATCGTTGTTTGGGGCAAGCAGGCGGAAACGACCAGTCGCTTTCTCAGTAAAGGCTCGCCGGTGTTAATCGAAGGCAGATTACAGTTCGATCAATGGGAGGATAAAGAAAGTGGTTCCAGGCGTTCACGATTACGTGTAGTTGCTGAAAGAGTCCAGTTTATGAGTCGGGTTGGTGCCGGACGCGATGATGATCAGCGCGACAGTGGACAACGTGATTTTCAGAAACCTGCTGACCAGTCGCCACCGGATGAAACCCGGGAGACTGCTCATGAAAGTAAATTCCCTCCCATGCCAAAAAGTGCTTTTGACCCCGCAAATGAAGTTGAAGACGATATCCCGTTCTAAATTTCGATAGCTATTTACGCGGTTTACAAGTTAAAATAAAATAAAACAAAATATTGAAAGGAACATTCCTGATGCAAAAAAGAAGAACTAGAAAAAAACGGGTTTCCAGACCGAAAATCTGCCGTTTTTGTGAAATGAACGTAGAATATATCGATTTTATCGATGCTGAAACGCTCCGGAAATTTCAAACCGAAAAAGGCAAGATATTGCCGCGTCGGGTTACCGGTACTTGTCTCAGGCATCAAAAAATGTTGAGTGTCGCGATTAAACGCGCCAGAATCATCAGCCTGGTATTATAACTGAGGAGTTCAACGTTTATGGCTAATGTAAAACTTATGTTGTTGGAAGACATCGAGCATCTGGGATCGGCTGGCAGTGAAATTACTGTTGCCCCGGGATATGCCAGAAATTATTTATTGCCCAAGGGTAAAGCAGCTAAAATTACCCCTCAGGCCAGACAAATGCTGGCGGCCCGTATGGAACGCATTGAAATGCAGCGCCAGCAGGAGCTTAAAGACACCGAGGCGTTGGCGACAAAAATTGGCGAATTGGAAATTTCCATTGGCATGCATGCTTCGGAAGATGACCAGCTTTTCGGGTCAGTCAATGCTCGTAATATCGCCGAAAAATTGGCGGAGAACGGTATTAATGTTGATTATCAGCGGATTAGACTGGATGAACCGATTAAGGCTCTGGGAGTATACGACGTTGACATTAAACTAACCCATGATATTGAGGCTAAACTCAAAATATGGGTAGTGAGGGCTTAACCCGAGCTTATGGTAAAACTCCAGGAAAATTCCTCCAAAAAGGTCAGGGTGCCCGGGGTCATTGCCGAGGACCGGCCGCAGCCTCATAATCACGATGCTGAACGTGCCGTGCTTGCCGCGATGCTCCGTGAACCCAGCCCTTGCGTTGATATGGCAATTGAATTGCTCGGCAACAATGCCGACGTTTTTTATTCGCACGCGCACCGGGAAATTTTTAAAGCCATTGAGGGGATTTTTAACGACACTGAGCTGAAAGTAGATCTGATTTCACTGGCGCATCAACTGACAAAGCGCGATTCGTTGGAGGATATCGGCGGGGAAATTTATCTGGCGGAACTCTACAATACCATTGCTACCACTGCCAATTTGGAGAGTTGGTGTGGAATTGTCCGGGAATTTGCCGTATTGCGGAGCATGATTAATGTTTGCACTGAATCCTTGTTTAAATGTTACGATGAAAATGCGGATGCCGCAACCCTGGTAGACCAGATAGAAACAGATATCTTCAACGTTAGAAACATCAGTGAAGCTACTGAAATTGTTCGTTTGCAGGAGAGTCTTGACACGGCATTCCAGCATATCCAGGATTTGATCAATGGCAAAATCCCTATCGGGATACCAACTGGCCTGCCAGATTTAAACAAAATTATTGGCGGCTTTAAGTCTGGTGAAATGTTTGTACTTGCGGCGCGACCGTCCATCGGTAAAACGTCACTGGCACTGAACTTCATTCGTAATATTGCCATGAAGCCGCTTGAAAACGGTAAATATCGCCCCATTATATTATTCAGCCTGGAAATGACGGCAGAACAAATTACCCGGCGTTTGATTTGCACTGAAGCCGATATTCCTGAGAGTCGTTTTTTTGACGGTTCGTTTCAGCATCACGAGATGCCCAGACTGACATCGGCTGTCAGCGAACTTAAGGGAGCAGAGATTTATATTGATCCGACCGGAGGGTTGACTATCGCGGAGTTGCGAGCTAAGGCTCGTCGTTTCAAAATGTTGCACAACATAGAAATGATTGTTATTGATTACCTGCAGCTGATGAAAGCGGACGGCAGGATCGATAATCGGCAACAGGAGGTGGCTGAAATCTCCAGCGGTATCAAAAAATTGGCGAAAGAGCTTAATATCCCGGTTTTAGTAATGGCCCAGCTTAACCGTGAAGTTGAGAAAACTGCCGGAGCCGCCGCCCGTCCCAAACTAAGTCATCTGCGTGAGTCCGGTGCCATAGAACAGGATGCTGACGTGGTCGCATTTCTGCACCGCGATCGCGACGCGTCGAAAAGCATGGATAATAAAGTTGATTATGAAGGGGTGGACGCTGAATTGATCATTGAGAAGAACAGGAATGGTCAGACTGGTATTGTCCCGCTTAAATTTTTTCCGCATCGCATGGAATTTGTTAATACCCGTTATTCAGATGATGATCGTCCCGGCAGTTGAGAATAACCCGGATTAGTGCGGTAAAGATGAGTGTAAAATCTAAAATAAAATCATAAACGGATTTATTAGGGATTTTGGAATAAAAAAGGATGGTGAAAGTGACAGGCAATCTTAAAATATTGTTATTTATCGCCGGTATTATTTTGTCGGCCATCGTTGGAACGGCTGCAACTATTGCAAAAATTGATTTTGATCAGCAGGGCGGGGCTTATCGTTTCCCGGAAAAAATGTTGCTGTTTAATGTTCAACAGAAGCCGGGAAACACTTACGAGCCGAAAATTCTGAGTGCTGACATCAAACGTCTTTATCAGATGGGGTATTTTTCTGACATTGTTTCGGAAACGAAAACCTTACCGGAAGACAAGGTTGAAGTTACTATCAGGTTACAGCTAAAGCCCACCGTTAAATCGGTTATTTTCGAAGGCAATCAAAAATTCACAGAAAAAGACCTGACTAAAGAGGTTAATATTTCGCAGGCCATGCCTCTGAATGACAATCAGTTGCTCGAAAGCGCCAATAGATTGCGGTCCTTTTATCGTGGCAAAGGATACAATGACGCAACAGTTACTCCTCTACTTAAAAAGGCCGGCGATCATCAGATCAATGTTGTGTTCAAGATTAAAGAACACCTTCGACTAAAAGTTAATGATGTGGTTTTTGATGGCGCTACTGTCTATTCACAATGGACGTTGCGTCATGCCATTGCTAATCGCTACTCTTATCTCAACTGGATACTGGACTTCGGCCTGTTGCATCGGGATGAACTGGAGCAGGACAAAGCACGCCTGCGAGAGCTCTACTGGAATTTGGGTTACCTGGACTTTAAGGTGAAAAAAATTAATATTCAGCCGGATGCGTCAGACCCCGAGTTTGTCAATCTCACATTCACTATATTTGAGGGTGAGCCATATCGGGTTGGCAAGATCAATATCAGCGGCAATAATATTTTTTCCGAATCAGAATTAATAAGTTTGGTGCATGTGGATCAGGGTGAAATTTTCGACTATAAGAAAATCAGAGCTTCGGAAAAAGATATCAGCGACATGTACGAGTCGCTGGGTTATGCCGATATTGCCTGCCGGGTTATTCGTATGCCAGACTACAAAAATCGGACTGTAGCTCTTAATTTTACCATCGATGAAGGGAAAAAATATACGGTCAAAGATGTTGTTATCACCGGAAACCGGATTACCAAGGATAAGGTAATTCGGCGTGAGTTGATCATCCAGCCCGGGGACCCGCTCGATAAAAATCGGATTGAGGCCAGTAAAAACCGTCTGATGGGAATGGGATATTTCCATAAGGTCGAAGCGGTTACGGTCAGCTCGGATCAGCTTGATAATAAAAATGTTGCTTTTGAAGTCGAGGAAAAAAATCCATTCAGTTTCAAAATTGGCGGCGGGTTTTCCGATGTAAACAGCCTGGTTGGGATGGCACAAATAAGCAACAACAATTTTGATCTGTTTGATCCGCAAAATTATTTTTCCGGTGGTGGTCAGCGAATACGGTTGCAGGGCATTGTCGGGCTAGAACGCAATAGCTTTAATATTGATTTCACTGAGCCATGGTTGTTTGATATGCCATTGCGACTTGATGTGTCCGGATATCTCAATCTGGCGCAGTATGAGTATTGGGATGAAACCCGGGCCGGATTTAAAACTTCATTGTCAAAGAAAATCATTGATGATTTTACCAGCACTACTTTAGGGTATAAGTTTGAACGTGTTGTCCTTAACAACATTGATCGTGATCGGTCAGCTGAAATGCGCGCGTTGCACGCCAGGGATTGGGTCAGCCAGTTCACATTAATGCTTAACCGCGATACCCGGGATAGCTTGATGGAGCCGACCAGCGGTTATCAGGTTAATCTTCTTTCCGCTGTCAGTCCCAAAATTATTGGATCAAGTAACAATTTCTACCGGCTGGAAGCCAAGGGTAATTACCATTACTCTTTTTTAGACAAGGCAATTCAATGTCATTTAGGGGCGAAGATCGGTACGGTTTCTGATTTTGATCGCAACAACGCAGTGCCGGCATATGAACGTTACTTTCTCGGCGGTGGAGATACCGTACGGGGGTTCTCTTATCGTGACATTGCTCCAACTGACAGCGATGACAAACCGGTCGGCGGCCAATCTATGATGCTCGGGCGCATTGAGGTTTCACATCCCATTTGGAATTTTATTCGAGGCGCGGTGTTTGTTGATGCCGGTGCCGTCGGGCGTCATTCTTACAATTACGCGTTCAGTCAAATGAATATAGGCGCCGGGTATGGATTACGCATCAAGGTGCCGTATCTGAACGCGCCGGTTAAACTGGATTTGGCCTATCCGATTGTTTCCAATCAGGAGGGTTTATCCAGGAAATTCCGCTTCCATTTCAACATGGGGTTCACCTGGTAGCATTGGTTAAGCAGCATTTTTGCCGCCCCCGCAACTGCGGGGCAAGCTCGCATTTTATCCTGCAAGGCAGGACTGCACCACACTGAATTGCTCACGGAGTCAAGCTAATGCAAAGGAATTGGATAAACATAAAAAATAATGAACGCGGCCAGGCTGTGGCTGAAATGTGTATTTCGCTGTTGGCGATAATGGCGGTCTTTCTCGGAGTGATTGTGCTGGCTGGACTCGGTATCTCCAATATTCAGATTCTCATGGATGCCAAAAATCGGGCAGAAACCAACCGTTCAGGAGCAACGGAAGGGTTGCGCGATATTTTCGCCTGGGATTACGGGGATAATATTGATGTTGATCGTGACGGCACTCCAGAGGTTAACGCCTTGCCGTTTGATGCCGATGACAGGCCCATTTATGCGGTGGAGCATAACGCGCAGGCGGTGTTTGCAAGTCAGCTGAACGATCCTCGCTATTCGGCGGAAGTAGATTTTGTCCCAGGTCAATATGGACACTATGATTTTTTCCCGGTTAGCGCGGTTGATTCCGCTGGCGGCAGTAATTTTGCCAGAAATCTGCCAGGATTGTTTGCCGCCGCTGCTGGCTTGGTTTCAAATCACTCCGACAACGCCGAAGATGTTTATACTTTGCGGGAGAATGATTTCAACAGTCGGGAACAACTCAATGCCGTGAGGGAGGCGTTTTATCGTTTGTTTGGAGTAGATATTGACACTATTGATTTGCGTAATATTCCGGCTAATCAGGTCTATTTGCCCGCCAGGATGCCGCAATAAAGTTCAACGTTATATTGCACCAAATACCTGCCGACAAACGACTTGGCTTGTTTTTATCCAAGCACTCATTAGACCGTGTTCGAAAAGCTCTTTAGCGTTTTTCGCACGATTGCTTCATCCTTTTTCAGAGATTCGAATAATTCTTGCTTTTCAGCAGAAATTTGCTATATTCCAGTAGGATTTTATCAAACCAGCCAATTACTTGAGTCCGTGATAAGTCGGATAATATTATACTCGCGACGGTAACGCGCGAAAATTTTCACAAATACAAAATTTAACCGGAACCGGGACCGGACAATAATTCCCGGCTGGAAATCATGCAAGCAGAAGCGTCAGTTATCTACGATGAATCAAAAATTAAAACTCTGAGTTC
>JAGYNC010000005.1 GCA_018400135.1 Victivallaceae bacterium | reverse complement strand
GCAATGTGTGTGATCCTAGCCGTATGCGGTTGTGGAAAGAAGGAAACTGTTCAGAACACAACCTTTTCCGGAAAAGACTATGTATTGCAGTTCCCTGAGACTTGGGAGATCAACGATACAGGATTCATGGGGACGGATCTTATTGGATTGAGTCCTCTCGAGGATGCACAAGATACATTTCGAGAGAACGTTAATGTTGTTCTTGAAAATCTGCCCAATTCGATGACCGACAAAGAATATTTGAGATTGACTTTGGCGAACATTAGACAAGACACCATTTGAGTCGTTATTTGCCGTAGAGCGAGTTGAAGGAGAGCGGGTTCTTCAACTGCTGGACTATATTGCACTATTTGATCTGTTGGAACAGCCTGTCCCAGACGGAAACCAGGCGATACTTGAGTATCTGGCATCAGAAAACCTCATCGCTTTAAGTGAGGCCGGAGGCTTCAGCATTACGAATCTGGGAGCCATCCTTTTTGCCAAAAAGATTGCCGATTTCAGTAAACTTGAACGGAAGACGATGCGGGTAATTCGCTATAAGGGAAATAGCAGAATCGAAACCATAAAAGAACAACCTGGTGGCAAAGGCTATGCATCAGGGTTTGAGGGACTTATTGCGTACATTATGGGGCAACTGCCTTCTAATGAGATTATTGAGAAGGCTCTCAGAAAGACTGTACCCATGTACCCTGAATTAGCAGTTCGAGAATTGGTAGCAAATGCCATTATTCATCAGGATTTCTTTGAGAGTGGCACAGGCCCGATGATCGAAATTTTTGATGATAGACTTGAAATTACGAATCCTGGACTTCCACTGATTGACACGCAGCGGTTTTTGGACAGTCCGCCAAAGTCCAGAAATGAAAAATTGGCATCCCTGATGAGGCGCTTCGGCATTTGCGAAGAACGAGGCAGCGGCATTGATAAAGTTGTTTTTCAAACGGAAGCGTATCAATTGCCGGCCCCCTTATTTGAAACACCCAATGGCTTTACCAAAGCGATCTTATTTGCTCACAAAGAATTTGATGAGATGAGTAAAGATGATCGAATCAGAGCTTGTTATTTGCATGCATGCTTGCAGTTTGTAAATCGGAAAAAGATGACAAATAAGAGTTTGAGGGTACGATTCGGACTTGAAGAAGAAAAGGTGTCCGTGGTGACCCGAGTGATAAATGCAACCGTTGAAGCGGGGCTGGTCACCAACTCCAGTTCTTCGGAATCCCGAAGAGATACCTCATATGTACCTTACTGGAGTGTTTCTCATGATGAGTAAAGCTGTTTTCGCCCATTTTCGCTCATCTCCATCGATGATTGCTCGGCTACTACATATAGGGTGTTCCATGTCTTGATTAGCTACATGTAGTGGGTGTTGTGTTTTTGCCCATTTGCTGTCTATGAATGCAAATACGGCAAATAGGAAATTTTAGGAGTTGTTTTATGGATATCAAGTCATTTATAAAAGAAGAAGTGTTAGCGCCACGGCTACAGAAAAAGCAGGTATTGGCCGTATATGATCCTACTTGTCGCTACCGCGAGCTGTGCCTGGAGATGGCAGAAGAAAAACGCGTGGTTGTAGATGCTAGTGAATCCAGCATCACCAGCCGAGCTCAGGCTATTGAGGCGTTAACAGCACTTGGGCGCAACGAGATTGAGCAGCTCCTCATCTATGTCCCTAAAAGCAAACCCATCGAAGAAGAGGAAAAACAGAAAGATCCGTTTGCGCTTTATTTGGCCTGCGGTGCTGTTTTCCCGGATGGTGATGGCGATACTTATCTAAGTCTTTGTCTGAAGGCAAAGCCGGATCATCAGACCCAGGTGCGTGCCGTTTTTGCAGAAAATGGAAATCCAGGTTTTGCGGTTATCGACGCGATTGGCGGCGGCCTTAGTTGGCCGAATCTGCGCGCGTTGCTCTCTGTGGAATCCACCAGAGACATACTCTTTGCGCTCCTCTGCCCAAGTGAAAAACAACAATCAGCTCTGAAGAGCAATGAAAGTTGGGTTGCAGAAGTCAAAGAACTCCTCAAGGTCAGTATTGGCCTGGCCCTTAAAACCAAAGGAAAAACCTGGTCCTCCATTGCCGATGAGCTTTGGCGCTATCTGTTGTTCAGCGAGTTTGTTTTTGACCTCCCCGAATCACTGCCGAGCAGCCTGGCAGACGTACCTCATGCAGAAGATGCCGCCAAACCGTTGATCGAGGATATCTGTGAGCGACTCCGCAGTGATCGCCGCACACAAAGCGCTTATATTCAGCGGGCAGAAACAGTTGAAACAGAGTTGAATCTGGTGGATGCCTGCAGCGAAATGAAGGATCTGGGCATACGAGATACCTTCCCGTTCGAAGAGCGCACTTTCCTTCGCCATGCAATTACGTCGTTGCTGGATGACAATATCGATGAAACCCGAGACATCCTTTCTCGTCATGCCGAGTCTGTCTGGACAGGCAAAGGAGAAAGTCAGGTACAGTGGGACCTCCTTCGCTCATCATTGACTTTAATCGAATGCTGCCAGGACAACGACTTGGCTTTAACGGATAAAGCCAGGTCCATGGATGAGCTGATCGACTTTTATGTCAGCCAGTTAAGAGAGGTTGATCAACGCCACCGGGAGTTTGAACAGTCTGTCAGCGATTACGCTTGGCAGGATGCGCAAGGTGTAATGACCCCAGTGCAGGATTATGTGCGGAAACAGTATGGTAGGTTAATTGAAAAAGTGCAGTTCATCTTTACCAAGCATCTTCAGCAGACCGGATGGCCGATAAATGGTCGGATGTCAAACACTGAGGTGTTTGATAAGTTGGTTGCCCCTAAACTTGAAATAAGCGGTAACAAAGTCGCTTTCATTATGGTGGATGCCCTGCGTTACGAACTGGGCATAGCACTGGAGAAACAGCTTTCCGAAAATGCCCAAGCAGAAATCACCCCGGCATTGGTTCAGTTACCCAGCATTACTCCGGTAGGTATGGCAAGTTTGCTCCCTGGAGCATCAACGGACTTCCGTCTGAATAAAACCGATTCCGGTTTCGTGCCTCAAATTAACGGACAGGTTGTCGGGACCGTGCCGCAGCGCATGGAACTCATTCGAAAGAAGTATGGCAATCGCTTTCAGGAAGGTCGATTGGAAGAGTTTGTTCGCAAGCGCTTTGACATTAACCCGGACACAGATCTGCTGGTTTTACGTTCGGTTGAGATTGATTCCCACTTTGAGAACAACCCAGATACGGCTCCAACTGAAATTATCAATGCTCTGAAACGTATTCGAGTTGCCGTTCACAAATTGCGAGAAGCTGGCTTTGCTGAAGTAATCATTGCGACAGACCATGGTTTTTTCATGAATACACACGCGGGGCCGGGTGACACATGCTCGAAGCTATCCGGTAACTGGGTCAATATCCATGAGCGTTCCCTTCTTGGTGAAGTCTCCTCGGATTTAAAACATTTCTGCATGAGTGCCGAAAAAGCTGGAATCAACGGTGATTATAAAAATTATGCAGGACCGTTAAGCTTGGCTGCCTACAAGAGTGGATTGCTTTACTACCATGGTGGCTGCTCGCTCCAGGAATGCGTGATCCCTGTGATCCAGTTACATCTTAACGACAATGCCTCTCCAGAGGTGAATGATGTAACCATTGAGCTGACGTATAAGAACGGAGCCAAGCGGATCACCACCCGACTGCCGGTCATTGAAGTTGCGGCACATTCCCAAAGTCTATTCTCGGTAGGCAAAGATTTTGAGATTCTACTGGAAGCTCATGACAAAAAGGGGAATGTTATCGGTGAAGCGAAACCTGGCGGTGTTGTTAACCCTGCAACTGGAACTATTGTCCTTAAACCGGGCAACAAAGAGAAGGTAACACTCAAAATGAGCATGGAATATGAAGGTAAGTTCAAGATCAAAGCCCTCAATCCAACAACGATGTCGGCTTATGATCAACTCGAACTTGAAACGGATTATACGGTGTAATTATGGATGCATTAGATAAAAAGCTGACCTCCGCCTTTGATGGAAAAGTGGTTCGCAAGGACCTGCTTCACCGCATCAAAAAAGGTACCAATGTTCCAACCTTTGTTCTAGAGTTTTTACTGGCCCGCTATTGCGCCAGTGATGATTCGTCTGAAATTCAGGCTGGTCTCGAAGCTGTTCTTGATACACTAAATGACAACTATGTGCGACCCAATGAGGCCAATAAAGCTCAATCAAAGGTGGCTACCAAAGGCAAATATCGTTTCATCGACAAGGTACATGTCAACTATGTGGAGAAAGATCGCAGGCACTGGGCTGCTTTGGAAAACTTTGATTCCAGGAAGGTTGCGATCAGCGATAAGTTTTATCGTGACAACGATCGCTTACTTCAAGGCGGTTTATGGGCTGAAGTCACAATTGCCTACAATGAAATCGAAGACGATGATTATGCCTTTTACATAGAAGATCTGCGGCCTATTCAGCTAAGTCGCTTTGATTATGCTCGCTATTGTGAAGGCAGAGCAGAGTTCAGCCGTAATGAGTGGTTGGATACCATTCTTCGCTCTGTAGGGCTGGAACCAACAAGGCTTTCTCATCGATTAAAGCTTCATTTTATTGCCCGTCTTTTTACACTGGTTGAACCTAATTTCAATTTTATAGAGCTCGGCCCACGAGGGACTGGAAAATCATATTTCTTCAGTGAATTTTCACCGTACTCGACACTCATCAGTGGTGGGCAAGCCACCAAAGCTACGTTGTTCTACAATAATCAGCGGAAAAAAATCGGTCTGGTTGGTTTTTGGGATACCGTTGCATTTGACGAAGTCGGAGGCATCAAAGTCAAGGATCAGGATACCATTCAGATCATGAAGGATTTCATGGCTAATGGCCGGTTTTCCCGGGGTGTTGAAGTGATTGCGGATGCCTCAATGGCGTTTGTAGGTAACCTAGACTTGTCTGTTGAGCAAATTGTAAACTCAGAGGTTTATGATCTTTTTCAGCCGCTACCTAAAGAATTTGATTTGGCGGTCATGGATCGCTTCGCTCTCTACCTACCTGGTTGGGAAATGCCTAAAAACAGCAGCGAATTTTTGACAAATAATTACGGATTTATCACAGACTATCTCGCAGAGGCATTCCATTACCAGCTCAAGCACACCAACCGCTATGAAGAGGTCAGCAAACGTATTCGTCTTGGAACGTCGGTTGAGGGCCGTGATGAAAAAGGTATCAAGAAGACAGTGGGGGCCTTCCTCAAGATTCTCCATCCAACTCGAATACCATCGGATGAAGAATTCGAAGAGTATGTCGCTTATGCAATTGAGTGCCGCCGTCGTGTAAAAGAGCAGATGAATAAGCGCAAGTCAGATGATGAATTTGAGAAAATAAATCTGTCATATATGGATAAAAACAACAAGCAAGTGATCGTTTATTGTCCAGAGTCTAAAACGGCAGATGCAACTCAGAATCCTGTCCGCAAAGACATTCATGACGAACAGGGTGTTGTTGAAACAGAAGCGACCGAGGAGCTGCCAAAGAAAAAGGAGACACCTGCACAAAAGGTTAAGATTGAAGTTCCTCCCGAAATTAAAAACGAAGAGCCTTTGGAAGAAGTCATTGAACCGAAAGAGCAGCACTTCACTATCCACTATGGAGCTACCGGCTACAGTTATGAATCTATTCTGTCTCCTTATCTTGCCGGGGCAAAAACAGTGGAAATAGAAGACCCATATATCCGAGTTCCCCATCAGATTCAGAACTTTGTGCGTTTCTGTGAAGCTGTCGTGAAAACACCGACATTACGCAAAATAAAGCTATGCACCAGCTACGATGATCAAACCGACATGAAAGAGCTTTCTGATCGTTTGAATGACGTAAAGCAAAGCTTGCTAGAGCTCGATATTGAATTGGACATTCAAATTAACGAGCACCTACATGATCGCGAAATCCGCGTCGATAACGGGTGGGCCATTAAGATCGGTCGTGGCCTCGATTTTTATCAGAAACCTGATTCCTGGTTCAATGTCGGCGTGTATGACCAATCGCTCAAGAAATGCCTCGAAACAAAAATTGATATTTTTAAGAGGTAATTAGGAGCGTGAAATGCCTTGGACTTCGGAACATACAAAATGGCTGGTTGATACCGGTGAACGGTTGAAAACCGCAGATGACAAGTAGGTCGAGGTCTGGGATTTCTGGAACGAGTCGACAAAAGGCAGTGATATTATCGGCTTTCATATCGTCAAGGATAGCAAAACGAAGGCAACGGAACTGATCCTTCTAAGCGCATTTCTGGCCGAGCGCGTGTCACTGGCCATCATCATTGCCCCATTCAGGGCTCTGTGCCACGAGATCAAGAACAGCGTGGTCGGGGCATCTTCAATTCTTATTTGATATGTGTTAGCTGCACTCTATTCTTTCGCTTTGTGTAATCTTTATCGAGTTAATTCATGAGCGAAATATTTAGAATGAAACCTCGTCATATTGATTTACTTTTTGTTATCTTCCACCAACGCCGTGCCGCCAGCTTCCACCCATGCGTTAACCTGTTCTTTTTTACCTTCACGGGCATTGCGATTGTCACGACTCTGTGCATGTCGGCTTGGGAAACCACGAGTCGGAATTGGAACAGTTCTCGCCGCCGACGTGTAATTGCCCCAGATAAAAATACTCTATGTAACTATTCTGAGTAACGGGCTTGAATAAATTGCCGAATTCATTAATATAAAAACGCCCTCCAGACCCCATGAATATATTGTTAAAATTGATTTTTTTTGCCACTTCATAAGCTTTCGGCCCGGCAAACACCGGCATAGCAGCCAGCGCAAACATCCAAAACAAAACTCCTGTCTTCATCCGCATCGCCTTTCTTGTTGTATCGTTTGAGACTGGGCAAGCAAAATTGAACTCAAAATATTATTTTTCCGCAGTGCGACATTTGTTGTCATGCCGTTAACGTAACTTCATAGGACGGGGCGTGGAGGAACATCAAATCCTATTGCCGATGATCTAATTTTTCAACTATTTTTCAGATTAAAATGAAGTCGTGATCGGAAAAACATCGCTTTCCCGCCTTATATCCAAAAGAACGCGATAACTGACTGAGAGGATTTTTGATTATGCTCCACTTCTTGAAACAAATCTTTGGCGCTAATTCCGTGGTATCGGCATCTACTTCGTCACAACAGACTTCGGCTCCTCGTTGCAAAATTGGTCAAACATCGCATACAAGGAACCCCCAAGGATATTCGTCCTCGTCAGGAGGAGTAAATTGGTTTCAACTTGCAGCCGAGAACAATTTGACTTCTTCGGATCAAATAACCATTTATGATCCGAATGGCAACCCTCTTCAACTGGGAGTAAAAGAGGAACAGGGCTCCGGCGGAGAAGGAACCGTGTATTCATTCGCCGGAAACTCGAATCTCCTTATCAAAATATATAAAGAGACAACCAGCCGGAATCCGCAAAAGATGAATGAAAAATTGGAGCGAATAAATGACATGCTTCAAATTCAGGCTTGTCGGCAAATGAATTTTCTTGCCTGGCCGTTGATGCCGGTTATGAATAGTCGAAAACAGGTCATCGGATTTGTCATGCGTAAATGCACTGGCTATTCACTCCGCAGTCTTCATGCGGTTTCACAGATTCAAAAATACTTTCCTAGCTGGAATCGCAGCGACCTGAATATGGTTGCATTGAATTACATCAAAAATCTGCAAACTCTTGCGGCACACGAAATCCTTGTCAATGATTTCAATCCGGCCAACTTTTTGGTAGACGAGAATCATAACGTGAGTTTTATCGATTGCGACAGCTTTCAAATTCCGTCGCGAAAAGGCGGAGTCAATATCACCCGGACATTTTTCGGCACTCACGTTGCCCCCGAACTTCTGAGAAACAAGCAGCATCTTGAACGTCCGCGGACAATGCAACATGTGAATTTTGCTGCGGCATTGACGGTATTTCAGATATTGATGTGCGGCTTGCATCCGTACGCGCACTGCGGTGGAGGAATGCCGGAGGATAATCTGCTCGCAGGGAAATGCCCTCTCGGAAAAGAATCTGGCGCAGAACTTCCGACAGGATGGTACAACCTGTTGAGTTATCTGCCTTATTCGATGATGGATTGTTTTATTCGCATGTTCAAAGATGGGCACTCAAATCCCAGCGTTCGTCCGTTGTTGGAGGAAATTGAAGTAGAGCTTAAAAAATTTTTATGGGTCATGGAACGGGACAAGATTCGTGAAACGCTCAATCCAAATATGCCCAAGAATAAAAAAAAATCAGAAACTTTTAAAACGCATCGGAAAATACCGTGTTTGTCGCCTTAATAGGTGTTGTGAAGCGAGAGATGTCAACGGTAATTAACACCTCCTAGGTGTACTAAAGAACAAGGAGCAACGAACAATGAGCTTTATTCCGAACAACAATGTCGTGAATTACTACAACAACGAAAGGAGTTATGCCATGACCTGCTACAACGACAACAAGCTTGACATCATGAATCCCGCGCCGCGCTGTCCAGTTATTTTGCTTCTCGATACGTCATCGAGTATGTATGGAGCGCCAATTGACGAACTCAACATGGGACTCAAGCAGTTTATTCAGGAAACGGCAGAAGACGAAGCAGCCAGCATGAGTGTGGAACTCGAAGTTATTACTTTCGACAACCGCGCGACCGTGGCAATGCCGTTTACTCCCATGAATAGCGTTGAGCGGAATACAGCCCCTTTGATTGCCAATGGAATGACGAGCATGGGAGCCGCGCTAGAACTCGCCACACGCGATTTGAAGTCACGCAGAAAACTTTATCGCGACAATGGTATTTCATCCTATCGTCCATGGGTTATCCTGATGACGGATGGTGGACCCAACGATGACTGGTACAGCGCGGCAAAAGAAATGCGGGCACTTGGTGAGCGCGGGAAAATTCAATATATCGGGATTGAGATAGGAACTAATGCCGATCATGGGACAATGTGCCAAATTCTGCCTTCCCAGCCCGGCCCTGTCAGATTGCAGGGGTTGAGGTTCAGACAATTTTTCCGCTGGCTTACAGACTCGCTCCGGAGTGTATCCGCCAGTGCGGTTTCGGACCAGGATAATGTTCAACTCGGCAACATTCGTTCATGGGCCGATCTTGCTAACCTTTGAGAGAAAGAAAGGAAATCAGGCGATGACAAATAATATTGCATTTTCCTACACGGGCTTTGCCGCCTCGATCCCGGGGGCTGGACATATTCGCCTCGGCACGCCATGTCAGGATGCGTCTGAGGTAATAAACAATCCTCGCCCTGCTCTAATCGTTTGCGATGGACGCGGAAGCGCAAAATTATCCCATTTCGGAGCGCAGGGAGCCACGAAGGCATTCCGTACGCAAATTGCCATCATGGAACCGTTTCTTGCGGGAATGCTTGACGGCGAAGCAGACGCTGAAAAGTGGACTAATTTTTGTCGCATCATGTATCGTACTTTGGTTCAAGTTAAAATCAATCTGGCGGAAGAGCATGCTTGTGACGAAAAGGAGTTTGATTTCACGGTTGCTTTCGCGATTGCGGGTCAACGAAATATCGGTTGCTTCCAAGTGGGAGATGGAGCAATCGTCTTAAGACAAAACAATATTTGCCTAACCGCATTTATACCGGATAAAGGAGAATTTGTCAATCAGACTAGTTTTTTACGCGCCGGGGGAGAAAGTGCAGGGAAATTCCATGCGGAATTGTTTCCTTCCGATATAAATTCCGGGATAGCAATCACCTCCGACGGTCCGGAACATTTGATGTTCCAATTGTCTGATATGACTCCGGGAAAAATTTTTGAGACAATGTTCGGCGATTTGGCCCGTGGTCAACTCTGCCGTCAGGATATTATGGATTATCTGAGTCGAAAATGTTGGACGGATGATCCTCGCGGCAACGATGATCGTTCTCTTGCAATCATTTCCCCCAGCTCGTGCTTGGCGGGCAATATCCATCAACGCGAATGCGCAGTTGAAGAAGTAACTGAAATAATCGAAGAGGAAGAAAATGCAAGTGACGCATCATCCATGGGAAAATCTACAAATCCCGTCCCCACGGATGGCAATCAAGAGGCGGCGGCGGATGTTGCGGAAAATAAATCGCTTCCTCGTTTTAAGGGTTCCAATATCCTTGCAGCGGTAATGCTGATCATGGTTATTTTAGCAACGCTTTATGGAATTTGGATATGGAGAACCATGACGCGGAAAATAGAAACTCTGAATGCCCGGAATATCGCCCAACGCAATCTAATTGAGAGAATCAAGAATGAGCTTAATGAAGAAAAACGTCGAGTCGACGAACTCAAGGCAAAAAATAATGAACCGGACGATTTTTCTCCAGATAACTTGTTCCCGGATATGGAAGTGGAGATAGAACAGACTTCGCTCCAAGCCGAATTAAAAAACGGATTTGGGAACAATTCGCTGGAAACAACAATAAAGATGACAACATGAAAATCAAACATATCAATGCTGGTCCCGATGAATATGTTGCTGTTCATCGTCGCGGGAGTCGCCGTGGCGGTGGCGGCAGCGGTGGCGGTGGCGGTGGCGGCACAGGAAATGGGATGGGATGTCTTCTTTTGCTGGGCATTATTTTTTTCTGGGATGAAATACTGGCAATTATCACTATTGTCACAGTGGCTGCGGTTGGATATGGAATAATTTATTGCATTGGCAAATTCCATCGTGAGATTTGGTATGTGGTGGTGTTTTTTTTCGTTGGTCCCGTAAAATTATTGAAGAAGCTGTTTGCTCTCAAAAACTCTTTACCCATAAAAACAAAAACCTCCAGAAGGACATCTGTAAAACAATTTCCATATCAATGAGCAAGCGGAAGCGGTATATTCGCCACAATCAAGGAATTATGGGAAAATTATCCGGGTAAAATTGTTTGAAAAATTTAGTAATAATCCGGAAAAATGGTTTAATGTTCACTTATATGATGTTACAGATTGAGAAAATTTTACCGATAAGAACAGGTACAACAATTGAATAACGAAAATTTGATTCTAGTTTACACTTGCTTCTTGCGTTTGTCGCGCAAAAATGTCTTGTTGCTTGACAAGAGTCCGTCATTGTGGGACACGCAGGGATCAACATGGGAGCAATCATGAAGATTTTAATTGGCAACTCATTTCCGCTGAGCCTGATCAGAAGGCGCGTCTCCATTACTCCAGAAAACATCGACACACTCCGCAAACCATAAATTAAAACTAAGGAAATCGTACCATGAAAAATCATTACCATCCTTCCAACGGACACAGGCATTCGCAGAGCGGAGGCTATGACAGAAAACCTAATCCGAATTCTTTTCAAGCAGCACCACTTTCCAAAAAACAACAGACTTTAAAAGATCTGAAAGTAAATGCGGTGGAAGAGGGTGCTTTCGCGATTTATTTGAATCATGCCGTTTCCAACATAGCCACCCTTAGCGGCATCGGAGATAATGTTTTTGAGGAAGATAGAATACGGCAGCTTTTATCCAACCTGCCGGAAAAACAAATGAATAGTTTGATTGATTTTATCTGGCTGTTCGCTTCTAATGAGCCGGATCTGGAATTCCCGGATAAAAAGCCAAATTTATGGTCCCGAAAAGAATGTGCCATTGAATTGATTGTGAAAATCTATTCCTTGCGCAATTATTTTTCTCATGGGGCACCACCTGATGACGGGAAAAAAGCGTTAACCTTCGATTACAAAATTTACGTAATGCTTTCGGGATTGCTTTTTCCAAAAGCACGACAGGCGGCATTATTGCCAGGGATGGATGCGGAAAAAATCGGGGAAATTCAACTCTTTGAAAATGAAAAGCCTGAACAAGCAAGAAAAATTACTCGTACCGGACTCATATTTCTTTGCTCCATGTTCCTCTACCGAGACGACGCACATGAATTCTGCCGTCTCTTCCGAGGATTGAATAGCTCTGATCTGTATGGCCGCGCATTTACAGAATTGTTCACTTTTTACAGTTACCGACGAAGCCGCCAGTCTCTTGATGCAGCGGACTGGAACTTCATGAATTTTGCCGATATCCTTGGTTATCTCAACACGGCACCTGAAGTATCCATGGAATTTCTTTCGCTCAAAGAAGAACGGGAACAAATGCGAGATCGGCTGGAAGATTCAAAAGAAACAGACGATAACAAGAAGCGGTTCACTATCCTTCCTCGAAAACGCCAGAAGTTCGCGTCTTATGCGCTAGGATATCTGGAGGATTTCAAGCTTCTTCCATCGTTGCGATTCAAAAAAATCGATGTTTCCGATAATCCAGGCAGAACCAGATTTACTTTCGAGAGTCAAGAGGCAAACCGCCTTAACCGGCATTTCGCAATTGACCGCGACAATATTCATTACTCATTTCTGCCGGAACGGCATTATGGCAACATTACAATTGGGGAGCTGAGGGGGACGATCAGCCATGCCGAGTTAAAACGCATTATCTTTACCATTATGGGTATTTCCAAGACACCGGAAAAAACGGCTGCGGAATTGGACAATTATTTCAAAGAATATCTTTGTGCATATCATAAATTGCTGGAGCGTCTGCTCAATATTTCTTCTGAAGCTGAACTGAATGAAATTGACTGGCATGATTATTCTGAAGAACTGTGTACTATTGCCGGTGCGTATCGCGAAGAATTGGCAGCTGATCTTTACAATCTTTTAACTCCATTCATCGGAGCATCCATTGCCGGGATTTTCGCAGGAAAATCACAAACGGGAAAACCGCCTAGAGAAATTCTGCTTAATCGCCTCAGTTCAATTATAAACGGGACGCGTCTGCTGGAAGACCGTATTCGGCGCGAAAAAATTTCTGACGGCATCAAAATTGCCGCGATTTTCCGCCTTTTCAATTATCACCTGGAAAAAAATGAAAAGTTCCGCCAATTGCCTGTTGCGCAACAACACAACGGCCCTCAGGATTTCGAATATCAGACGGTTCATGAGTTGCTCGGCAAATACACCACCAATCCCAAAAAAATCTGGCGACATTTTGATCCCAAATATCAGGAAGAACGTGAGATGCACCGGAGTGGTTTGCTGAAAAAACTCTCGTTTCTGAAAAGAGCGGCATCGCTGGATGAACTGGCGCTTATCGCAGTCCGAGAATATCGCAAGATTAGTCAAAATATGGCCGAAGATATTCAAAACGGACGGGTGCCGGTTGACGACGCCTTGTGCCGCAAATTCGGGGTTAAATCCCCACTCAAGGAAATCTCGCTTTCCAATGTCATCAAGTCCATTTTGAAAATCTCGCTGGATGACTGGAAAAATGCGTATGATTATGAACATGGCGGCAAATATCAAGATCGTGCGCTTGATTCCGTTGAACACATTGTCCCGCAAGTTTCCATCCCTAATGGATTAGTGCTTCGTATGATCAGATTATTGCCCGGCATCAAACATAAGCCCGGATGGCTCGAAGATAAAAATACTTTCGACTTCAATATCGCAATGGCTAAATTGGAACCGCCGGTTCCTCTCCGTGATTTCTATGACGTTTCCATTCTTCTGGATTGGCTCAAGGAAAACGCCGCGCTTCCCAGGAACCCCGTCAACAACGCCAAGAAAAACCAGATTGACAAAGCCATTCGCGCAATAAAGGAATTTCGTAATCAGGACAAGCTCCTGAGCCTTATTGCCTGGAAATATCGTAGCGGTTATTCTGTCCCGAGCGATATCTCGTTCGATGAACCCTCAGTTGCTACCGTGTACGGTTATTACGAGGAACCCATCCGTGTGAAAACCAGTTGTAAAGGACGTGCCAACTTTTCCATCATCGCTCATGCCAATGACTTGAATAAACCATCTTTCCTGACGGTTCGTGCTGCCGTTGCCGAACTGGCGGATGCCATTGATCCGCTGCAACAACGTTCCGAAATGAGTTATTTCGAACTCATGCTGAAATTACGGGAAATTCAGGCAGCCGATCGGAAAATTCGCAAAAGTAGCATTGTTGATATTCTCCGCCTGGATGAAAAACTCGGAACGGAACCGGAATTATCTGGAACCAATCAAGAGAAAAGAAGACAATTTTGTTCCTGGATTCATTCCAAGGTTCCAGGAATTTCCCCCGATGCTGCGGACAAAATCATCGAATTTCGCAATGCCATATTTCACGACCGCCTGCATTTGGCACGACATTTCGATGTAGAAACAATCATGGCACCCATAAAACCAATATCGGTTGCACACCGGTCATTTAAGAGATAAACCGAATTCGGAAATTTCTATAATGGAACGCATCATCGACATCACCGAGCGCGGTCTTCGTCTCGCTATTGATTGCGGCTGCTTTACAATCGCACGCGGTGGCGAAGAGGTCGCCCGCATTCCTCTTGACGATATTGCGACGCTATTGTTGTCCGAATCTGCTGTTTCGATGACAGGTGCCGTACTTGCCGGATTAGCGAAACGTGGCGCTATAGTGATCAGCTGTGATTCTCGCTACCTGCCGGTAGGAATGATGCAGCCAATGATTACGTGTCATAAGCAGACCGGGGTTCTTGCCGCCCAGATAAGGGCGGGCAAGGTTGTCAAGAAACGCTTGTGGCAGGCCTTGGTCAAGCAAAAGATATGCCAACAGGCGGTAATTTTGGAGACGCAGGCACTGCCTGCTGCTGATTTGAAAGCAATAACCCTGAGGGTTTCCAGCGGAGATCCGCTAAATCTGGAAGGGTATGCCGCGCGTATTTACTGGCAGCGATTGGCCTTGTTTCCTATAAGAGACCGCAATGCTGATGATGCAAACCGATTGTTCAATTATGCCTATGCTGTTGTTTTCGCCGCTACCGCCAGAGCGTTGTGTGCGGTCGGACTGCATCCCGGACTCGGCATCAGACATCATAATCAGTATAATCCATTTTGTCTGGCGTCCGATCTGATGGAACCTTTCCGGGGAATCGCTGACCACGCGGTCATCTCCTGGCTAAACAAAAATCGTGGCAGCACCACGATAACAGTGGAGGCCAAGCGCTTTATTCTCAATGGTCTGTTAAGTTCAAAAGTCCGCTTTAAAAGTCGCTGGGAAACTATTTTTCCCGCATTGACGCGAGCGGCTGTCTCGTTGCGAAATTGTCTGACGGACAATCATCATAACCTATTGTTGCCGAATGTTTCCCCGGATGTTTTGAGGAAGCCGATGATGAGCTTAGAAATGCTATGGAATTGCTCAGGAGAAAATTTTTTCACCGCAAACCGGAATTTGTAGCCTTTCCTCCCTTAGTACATATCACCAAGAAAGAATTACTCCTTCAGGGTTCCAAAAGATGAAGACAATCAACAATAAAAAAGACAGTGGTATTAATGCTGCAATGAAAAGACACGAAAACAATCGCCCCGATATCGGCAGCTCGGATTTTTTGGTAAAGATGGCTGAAGCGCTCAAGGTTTGGCCGGATCCAACACTGGCGCCGGAGGTGCCGCCAGAATTTGTACTGCAACAATATCTGAAAAATCCGAAAGCTTTATCTCCAGAGTTGACAAAACAAATTAGCGAGGATATAAACTGTCTCCGGGAACTGGCCAGGCTGCGTGCGTCTGCTTCGGACAAGACACTGCCCGAGGCTGACTTCGTGCAAAAACTGAAAGATTCTCTCCCAGAAACAAGCGGCAAGATTAAGACCAACCAGATTGAGCCATTGTTGATGGAGGATTTTCCTTGTCCGGGATCGGGGCAAATTTGGACCACTACCAGCAGGGTCGAGAGTCTGGATCGCGGGAAGAGCGTTTGGCGCTGGACATTCCACCCTCAGTTGGTGTTGCTGTTGTCGGCACCCAAAGATCATCCTTGGGGGGACACGACCCACCGGGTTGTGCCTGTTACTCCAATCGAAGTTTGGCCTGAAGAAATGTTGGGGGATGATGAAATGATTATCGCGCTCCCAAAATTCGGCAAATATGCCGTGCACCTTTGGTTGGCTGGAGACACAAGCGCATGGCAATTGGAAAATTACCTTGGCGAGTTGCCTGAAAGTGAATTGGAAGCGGTTGTCCAGGAACTCGAAGCACTGTGTTCAGGGGGTGAACCGGTAGACCGGAGCATGTTGGGGATTCCCTTGGATCCGGAACTCGACCATGAAGTGATGATTGAACGGCAGAGACAGCAATGGCGCTGTTCATGGCTGTGGGCAACGGCCGAATGCCGCAAGCAAATGGGATTGATACCCGAAAGAATTTCACCGACAACTCTGCCTTTTTCGCTGAACGAGGAGAGATCTCTAGCTGCGGCCAACAATGATATGACACCGTTGATGGAGGCAACCTACACGGTGGAAGGGATGGATGTAAAAATGAAAACCGTTACTTCCTGCGATGGAAAACATTGGTGCTTTCAAATATTTGATCGGCATGGCAATATAAGCCGTATTCTTGACGGGGCGGTGCTTTCAACCAGTGGAGGTGCTTCTTCTCCTTTTAGAAAGGGTCAAACCATGATGGCAGTGGCAAAATTGCGAAAAGGGTTCAGACTACGGACCATTGATGATAACATGCTGACAATTTTACTTGAAAGCTAGTCCAACGAAAATCATGCACTAAACTACAAAGGTTTTTCAGATGACATATTCGGACAAGTCATACGCTTCCTTATATCGGGAAATTCGTTGTCAACCGTCAATAGTAGCATTATTTTTGGACGAAGAACTGGCGTTTTTGGCAAAAAATTTGCCCTTGGATTATCCGCTGGCAGGCAGAATTGTCGGAGAATGTTTAACCAGAATGTGGCTTTACGAGGATAACTGTCCCGAAGCATTGACAAGTGCGGGTTCAACCGCAACGGCGGCCTCGGGAGAGTTACTTGAATGGGCTCGAACATGGCGGCGGGGGATGGCTTCGGCGAACATTAATCGAAGTATTCCCGAACAGCCCGAGGGAATGATAAAATTAGACCGGGTTGCATGGGATTGGCTGAGATCGAGAGTAGTGGATTTCCTCGAGGCAGATGGCATTATTGCCATCGTTGATCTTCCATGTGAAAAAGACGCTTTCCCGGTTCCTTTTAGTATCAGTTTAGAGCGCAACTGCGCTTGTTCTCTTTTTGACTGCACCAACACAATTCTATCGCACTGGTCTGAAAATCTTTCCCGGGTCAAAAAAGTGTTTGACGGAACCCCGCCAATTTTACAGTTGCTTTGCGAATGTGGCGAGCGCGGCAAAAAATTCGAGGGGGGCAGTTTTGTTCTTGCCTTATTGATGGCAACTAAGCGACGTACAGGCGAGGTTGGTGATTTCTCTCCTCTTTCGGTTTTATTTTCCGGTTCATTTGACGACAGAGGGAGACTTGATGAAATAGCTGGAATTGAAGCGAAAAAGAACCTTGCGGTCAAAATGGGAGTTTCGCTGTTTGGTCCGGGAATAGAGAATAGTTCCGAGCGTTTTATTTGTCTGCCTACAGGCAGTAATGCTACTCATTGTGTCGAGCGCATAGCAAAATCGCTTGATGAGCTTGGCCTCACCGATCTTACTCCGAAAGCCGCTCATCGGCGACTTCTAGAACTCAAGGAGGAAATTTGCCAGGGACTGCTTCCTTTGGAAATCGCGTCACGTCGCCTAAACCGGTACAAAGAGGTTTTCCTGCGGGAGCCCGACAATGAATTTTGCATGGAGGGACAATTGTTCTCGGTGCTATTAGCCGGCTCGATCGCCAATCATCTCGGGGATCCGGGCGAAGGTCAGAAATGCGCTGATAGAGCGGAGGAACTATCCTCAAAAGCACGCAATCATCTGGCGACCGTCGATGCCACCGCAAGTTGGGTAGTAAGTCTGACCGATCTGGGATTGCTGGCTGAATCCGAAAGAAAGGGAAGGGAACTGCTCCGATGGGTAGAAACGGAGTTTCAAGGCGGAGCCCGAGATCGATTAAAAGCGCGAATGATCGCCTGTGGCGTACTTGGTGGTCAACCATTAATCCACCAGGCGTTGATCAGGAATGGAGCGGAAACCGAATCATTATGTTTGTTGCGACGAGCCTGCGAGGCTGCCGAATCATTGGATGACTCAAGGGAAATCGCCCGCGATTTGACACAAATCGCGCTCTGGCACGCATTGTTTGATCCGGAAAAAGCGGATAGTGAGATATTGCGGATATTTGCGAGACTTGAGAGTATTGGAGCCGAGGCAAAGATTTCTCTCCAGTATCTCATGAATATCCGGTATCTGGCGGCATACAGGAGACTACTTGTTCAAGGGAATAGCCAGATTAGCGATATTGGAGACTGGGAGTTGCCCAAAAATCCTCCCTGGCTATATGGTACTGCTCTCAAATATCGCGGAGCAATTCTTGCTGCCGATGGGAACTTGTGCTCTGCGGCACACGATTTTCATGAAAGTGTTGAAATTCTTTCAAAAGACAAAGTTCCTCTTAAACGTTTCATCGCAGCGACTGCCGCCCTACAGGCAGCGGAATCACTTTGTCAGGACGTAAAAAATGAGACTCGGCACCGATATGCCGATTTTGCGGCCACGGAATTTACGAAACTGGCGACGATGCTTTACGGTATTCATGCCGATCCTGCCTGGGCTTTTCGAGCACAAGCGATACTCGTTGGCGGCATCGAAAAAGGCAATAATCCACAGAACAACTATCGATATTAAGGAGGAAAGATTATTCCTCCGGAAAAAGTTGGTTTCCAGCGCTTTTAAGTGTATCAGGGAAGCAGTTCTGTGTGCGTTTTGAGATCATTCCGAAATTGATTTTATATCGCATTGAACCCGATCACGCAAATCGTGCTAAAATCGTAAACTCACAAAGGAAAAATGCACATGAGAAAGCAATTGCAAGCTTCATCTTTTGATGAATTATGGAGTCTTATTGGTGGTGAGTTACCAAAACCAGATGTGACTGGCGACCAGGAATCCGGTAATAATGAACCCGTTGACTCTGAAGTACACGATCGATTACCGATGCCCGCCTTGCTGAATGACGAGGCATTTTTCCACTTGGACGAGATACGTGAATTTGCTTCTTGGAATGGCGAAGATGGGGAAAGGAAACTAATTGCGGCAAAAACTATCTTTCTGGAGAGATATCCCGGCAACGAGACCAAGGTGGCCGAGGCGGGAAAGAAAGGCGTGGAAGATGCTGAGCTATTTAACAACGCATATAAACTGGGAAAAAATAAAAAATCCTGTAGCGAAATTAATTCTCTTCTGGAGAAGCAGGAACATTTACCTGAATTTGTCAGAAACAAAGCGCTCAAATCATATAAGAAAGGATTGTCGGTTGCTCTAAAATTGCAAGAAGAGTCGCGCAAAAGAAAAAAAGGCGAAGCATTGTCTTCCATAAAATCACGGCCGATGGTGGGTTGTAGCCAAACAGCCTTTCCCGCAAAGCCAATTGTGGCGCATCCTGACAGATCAGTGGAAGCTACGAGTTTTCACCCTAACGACATACGTTCCCTAAAACCAGCCGATAAATGGACAATGGTGATTGACGAGACTGGGGATCAATTCACGAACAACGCTTCAGGAAACCGTCGTGGAAAATTTGTGAGTATCCTAATCGCCGATGGAAATAAATTGGCTCATCTGGACGCGAAGTGGCATGCGGTAGATTGCGATTCACGCGAAATTGACCGGGTAGTACAAGCACTGCTCGACTCGCCGGTGGGTATATTGGGCATAGATGTGCTTTCCGTACCTTCTGCCTCGGGAGAAAAATGGTTTGATGCTATTGCCCTGCTGGTCGATTGGGTGTTGCGGCTGTTGCCATTAAATATCGAAAACAAGGGCGAGCATCAGAAAACAACTTGCTTGGATGTGTTGATTGAACAACGGGGAGTTTTTAACTATACAATCCCCGAAGGAGCTTTGGCGCTGGTACGACGAGAATGTCTTCGTAAGCTCGCATTGGCCTTTCCCGCCAGGGCTGCCAGAATTGAACTTCGACTGAATTTTATCGCCAAAAGCGGTAGTCCGTACAATGGTTATGTTGACGCAGTTGCTTACACGTGGGGACGCCGTAATCAAAGCTCGTGTGACAGACTTAAGAAGTCTGGATGGCAAGGCACCTGTTTGATATCGCCGGCACATGCCGATGTTAGGAAGATGTTGCACGCATGGGATTTATTTGAACACGGTTCAAATCTTCCGCCATCGATTTGGTGGGATATTCTGAAGTGTCCCGATTCCGCCAATCCGGCTTCTTTGCTCACGTCGTTTCTGGGTAGATTCGGAGAGGAGGCTAAAGAATCACCAGCTGTGTGGAAAACGTTGCTTCAAGAAGTAAAATCCCGCATGGCGGACAGCCCGGTGGATTTGTATTCACTTGCCAGCGCGGTTGACTGGTTGAAAAAATACAAACCAGTGAATTCGGCAATACCCCCGACCGCCGAATTGATTTGGTTAACGGTTCGGCTTGCCCGCGCCAATCACCTCGGCGAGACAGAGAACAAGTGGATGGATCAAATAAAAAGATCGGGGGATATGCTTCTGGATGAAAATGCTCCACTGGTCTGCCATGCCGATCTGCATATTGCCGTAAATGCTACCAATCGCTTTGATTTCGATACAGCGGAACATGCTCTTGCACGGTGGAAATCAGTTGCCCCAGCGGTTCCGAGTCTGCTCTATTGGGGACAGGTGCGTTCCAGTTTAGGTCAGCATGCGGCATTTCGCGGCGACAACGAGAAGGCAATCAATTTGTTTCAGGAAGCACTTTCTGCCTTCGATCGCCTCAGTGATCCAGACGAACGGGCCAACAACAAGGCTCAAACCGGCTGTTATCTAGTAGTATCAATGATGGACAGTTCTCAATATTCGGATTCAGAAGTACGTTCCGCTATAACCCAGTTGCTTGGCGAGCTTCCTGATGCCGCAGTCAAACTGGCTGGCTCTGAAAATATGGAGGATCGCTACAAGCAACACCTTCTATTGCGTTGGCTTGTTTACCGGTCAGGAAACGAGGATGTCCGCAATGCCTATCTGGCGGCCCATAATCAGTGGTTTGTTGGGCAAGGTTATCCTTGGCCGTTAATATTGCTTTATCGCGGCATATTGGAGCATGAACACAATCCGGATGCGGCCGTCAAACTGGCAATGATGGGTGCCGAGAGTGCTTTTCAGTCTGACCAAGGGACTACGGTGCGCTTCATTGGTGCATGTTGTCGTGCCGTAGCCGTCGCGTGGGGAAATCCCTGGCGGGATGCGGGGACTGAGTTGGCTAATTTGACTCAACTTTTGCCTATGGCTGTTGACCGCATAGAACAGCTTCGCCAATTTCTGGGCAATCCGGGAGATCCTGTGGAAATGCTGAAAAGTACTCTGCCTTTTAATTTTAGATAAAAACTATCATGCACCAATAAAGATGTGAGCACAAAAAGGGATCATTCCATGTCTCTGAGAGAAGAAATGTTGTCAATCAAAGAGATAACGCGATCCGAATCGGCATCGTGGAAATTACTCATGTTGACCCATGGCCTTGATGTTGATCACATGGGACTTTATACGAATATCGACTCCTATCCTCAAGATTATCGAACCAAGCGATCGGCAAAAAAAATTGCAATCCGAGAAGGCGCTTTAATAGACACAGAAACTCGGGATGTCCCTTGCATCCCCAGTGAGGTTTTTGTCCATTTTCCGGGAGGGCGTAGCATCGTCAAAGTAAACTATCGTCCAGCAAGTCCATTTCTTCTCCTGTATTCGCAATCAGGGCTGAAAATTGTTGACAAAAATTTGCAGTATCCTATTTTTTCAGCAGAACTTACTCCTCTCGGGAATTTGAACGGCAAAATTTTGCGAGATGGAGTCAAGGCCTGGAAGATAATTGAATGTCTGGGTGCCGACCGGCTCTCGGCTCTCGGTTTTGAGAGTTGCGAGGCTTGGCTTTCCGGCAAACCATGCAAATTCTGCGATTCCTGTGCCCCCAGACCAACGGAACAAAGTTTAAAGCCGACAATAAACGACCTTCGTGGCAAGTATGGAGGCAACCTTAGTGCTTGGTTGCAAGATGCGAAATCAGCCTATCCGGCAAGATTGGCGGAGGCTTTTTCACTGGCGATGAAATGCCCCCCCCGACCTCATACCCATTTTACCCTGCTTGCCGGCAATTTGCCGGATATGGAAGTGCTGTGGCGTTATATGGTTGATATATGCGCAACAATCGGTCTGCGGGACTATCCCCAGGTTGATTCCTATCTGAATGTGATGCCGCCAATGGACTCGGATTGGTTGCAATCCGCAAAAGAAGCAGGGATAAAAAGCGTATGTTTTCATCTGGAAGTTTTTGGTGCCGAAAATTATGATTTCGTCTGTCCTCATAAATCTTTTCTGATGGACTACGACATATTTCTGGAAAAATTAAAGGATGCCGTCGAAGTTTTTGGTGCCAATCATTCCAGGTGTGGTATCGTTCTCGGAGCACAGGACATGAGAGATGCCGCCAATGGGGCAAAAAAACTGGCATCAATGGGAATTGCCGTGGATTATTCCGTTTTCAGCCCAAAGCCCGGAACTCCATGGTGGAATAGGCCAGTGCCATCTCCGTTGGAAGTTGCTTCCTTTGGTGCGGAATTATCAGATATCTATATAGCAAACGGACTTTCTCCCATATATTGCAGGCTTTCATCGAGAAGCTCGATAATGAATGAAATATATGATGACAGAAGATAAACACCCGGGATATTGATGTGACAAAATCGGCAATTTTAAAATCACAGACCAGAAAATTGGCTGAGCTTTCAGCGGATGGGCAACGAATAGGCGAAGTTGACGCACGCATTATGCTGGAGCGTTGTGCCGACTCTTTTCGACAAGCGAGAGTAAGCGATAAAATTATCGAGCGGCTATTCGAACATCTCGATTTTATCCCGGATACCAGGATTATTACTGCTTGCCGCAAAGTTGTGAAAGCACTACTGGATGACAGTGAGTGTTATTATGCGCCGCTGGGGGGACACAATGAAAGTTCGTTTCGTATTGTCAGTTCGATAAATAATGATCCCAATTTCTGTCCGGATATAAATACCGCTTTGCGGAGAGCCAAGGAAGCGCCTCTCCCTATCGTAATGTTCGACGATTTTTTGAATACGGGCGGACAATTTGAACGCATTATCAAAGGTTGGATTGATGCCCCCCAGATTACTGACCTTGATGAATTGCGGAAAACCCGGCTTGTCTTCATTTTTTATCAAGGCATGGAGTCGGGGCGAATAAGTGCAAAGAAAAGTCTCCGTAACGCGAGAATTGATGGCCAAGTTAGCGTCGTCAATCAGTATGACGATGATTCCGGCATCTTTGGCCAGCGTAAGAATGTTGATGCACTGCGCTTTGGAACATTGAACATGTCTTCAGGGATTTTCAAGGGATGCGCGGTTAACGAAGTCAAACACTTCCTGCATGTGTGCGAAAAAGCAGGAGATGCATTGCTTAGACTGCACCACCCGGAATGGGACGAAGACAAAATACGGAGTCGCCTTCTCGGATATGGCAATTCGGCCAAGCTTTTTATTGGGCAGAACAATATTCCCACTTGCACTCTTACAGTGCTTTGGTTATCCGGAGAAATATGCCTGGAAGGGAATAAAATTAACTGGTTGTCATTGATAGAACGTCGATCCAAGGTGACGAAAACCCCTGAAATGCCTCCGCCTTTCCAATGTAACGTTTTGCAAAATATCACGCTTGATGCCGAAAGTGGAAAAGACGTGAATATGGAGGCTACTCTTGTTTATAATCTAAAACGGTTTGATGACAGATTGTTGTCTCCATTTTCTCCTGCTTTGCCAATCCAATTAAGGAGATTTTTTTATGATGATTTCTTCAATCATATTGCAAGTCCCGAGTTTCCAATGCTTCGTCGTTATCTGCCTGCGCAATATTCCACTAAGGTTAATAATCATTTGCGGGTTATTCTTGACAATGTTCCTTACAGAGCCAAGGTTCAGTCAGTCGAGGTGGTGTCATTTCCCCGGAGTCACTATTTGCTCGTGGGAAAGTTCAAGTTTTACCTCGATGCTTTGCCATTGGAAAAAGTGGCGGCAATATTCCATGCTTTGAGGATCGGGGCAAAAATCAATTTTTATGCAGATGATAATAGGTGCAATTATCAGTCGGCGGCAGCGTTACTTTCGACAGCTGTTCCTGACTTTTTGGAGATATCTTCTTCATATCCTGAACGTTTATTGGGATTTGCAAGATGTGCTTTGCGTGAAAATATCGGAACAACCGACATGGAGCGCGCTTTTTTACTGCTTGGAAAATTTGACAATCCTAAAAATTCCGTAAACCTGCCAATAGATCAATTACGTACGTTGTTACATAGAGTCATGGATTATGACGCGTGGATTTCTGTTTCAAGATTTGGCACTTTAATTTTTTGCGGCTCCAATCCGGGCGTGAACCGTTCATTCCTTCAGAACGAATTTGCCGCGGCGCTTTTGCATAATGAACTTTTGGCAGGATTAATCCGAAGATTGCTTATTGCATCGCGGGAATCGTTTAGTCCCACAGATGCTGAACAGTTTTTAATTGACCATTGGGGAAAAGAAGATTGGGGGGCTTTTAAACATATTTGCGGACATGCTAAAATGTTGCGGCGCTTGATGATAGGAGGAGATAATGAACGGTTGTTATAGTTTGCCTTCAGAATTGGAACTCACATGGCTTCGGGCACACGTGATTGCCAAATTTTCCGGAATGGATTATAACACCCATCATTTGGATCACTTGGTCAGAGTTGCTTCTTTGGCCTTGACAATTGGTCGCGAAATTGGAGCATGTCTCGAATTACTCGAAGCTGCCGCTTTCCTGCATGACATTGCTAGACCCGACGAATACAGCGAAGGATGTCACGCTGAAATGTCGGCGGCATACGCCCAAAAATTGCTAATGGGAAGGGGGTGGGATAGGAATTTGGTGGATGCCATCGTTTACGCTGTCCTCGTACATCGGTACCGCAATGGTGGAATTCCCCGCACGTTGGAAGCGAAAATACTCCAGGATGCCGACCGGATTGACGCTATAGGGGCCATCGGGTTGGCTCGTGTTCTCTCTCATGTTCCCTGTACGCTTCTCTATAATCCGATTTCTCCATCTGGTTTTGCTGTCGACGATGGCACTATTGTTTCGCATTTTCAAGAAAAAATCATCCTTCTAAAAGATGGCTTAAATACCGAACCGGCAAAAAAAATAGCTGAATCAAGACACGCATTGACTGAACAATTTTTGACAGCTCTGAAGCAGGAAATTGTGATTGCCGAGCAATGCCGTTTTTCCGATGTTTTGGCGGCTATCCACCAGCAGTTTTGCACCTCCTGAGTGCGTATCTATTTTTAAGGCGTTACGGCGGTTGGTTTGTCAATGATAATGTCGCTATCATCGTTGCTGTCAAATTCAACCTCTATAAAATTCATTCCGGGAATGGAAAATTGCCGGTTTGAGTGTAGTTTCACTGAGATCGATTTTTTACTGCTTTCCGCTTCAGGGCACTTAATAAGTTAACCCAAGGAAACGTTATATGGGAAATAATATTGACAAATTGAATGCCGTTATTACAAAGGTTGTCGCGTTAAGCGAAACCCCCGATTCTCTTTTTGACGAATTTCCCAGCGAGTTAGTGGATGTTGGCACGGACAAGAGGTTTTCAGCCGGATTCCAAGGCAATATCAGTGGTGCAATCAGAATAGAAAACGAAACAATCCGAGCAATTCATCCGAAGGCAATTGAGTCGCTGCTGCTTTCCGGATGCCAGTTGCAGGGTTTGCTTCTCGGTGATACAACCATAAGGAAATGTTTGTGGATTACGCCGCGTTTAGAAAGAAATGGCAACTGTCTCGAAAATATGACACTATCTGTATTTCCATGGTTTCTTTCGGGCGGCAAGAAAAAAGAAAAACCTGAATATTATTCGATAAATTCTATCGCCAGCGGACTTTGTATTGACAAAATGGTAGTAAAGGCAGCCGCGTCTGTTGTCTTTGTCAATACCGACTTAACCTCAATGATGGCCCGGCAACTTCAACTCAACGGGGCTTTTGCGCTTGATGGCTGTAGGCTTGATGGTGTTGCCATTGTTGATTATCGCATTTACAAAGGCGGCTCTCTCTGCATGCAACGCTCACGCGCGAAAGAATCACGCGCGAAAGGAAAGATGATTGACAGCCTTTTTGCCGCAGCCAATCCGGTGGAGGGCAAGTTGGTTCTTAAAAATCTGGATTTCGAAAGAGTCAAATTCAACCAGCCCGGCAAAAAATGTTATTTCCAGCCCAGCAAACTGGAGGATGTCATTTTTAAAGATTGCGATTTTTCCGCAGTAGAAATAAGCGTCAGACATGAAACCGAGAACCCAGAAGAATGGGATTGGCAATTTAATAATTGCGACCTGCGTGAATCTCTGTTCAAAGGAGTCAAAGGCCGACTTACCATTGACGGGGGCAATGTAAAAAGTCGCCTGACCGATTGCTGGCTGTCTCCGAATATTACAAATTTCAAAAATCTTCTTCAGTTGGAATGCTCAAATGTTATATTGCGTAATCCGCAAGCACAAGGGACAAAAATCAGCGCACTGGATGATAAACCCTGGGGAAAGTTCTGCCTCGCCATTGACAGCAAAATTAGTAATTTGAGTGGATGCGAATTCCATAATTTGGACTTAAGCAAGGCGGATTTTAAAATCATTGCCAGTGGAGATGGTACGCTTGATCTGAATGGCGCCAAGTTTTATCGCTGCCGGTTGACTGGTATTAATTTTAGCACCTGTAATCTTGACCACTGTGAATTCCATAACTGCAATCTTGACGCCTGTGTCCTGCCCGGAGCTAAAGCATTAGTCATTAGTGGCGGCGAAAGTTCCCTGCGACAGTTACGTTTTAGTGGAGAAATGACCAAGCTAAAACTTGACGGACTGGATTCTGGACAGATTAGCTCAATGAATTGCTCCGGGACGGCTTTCAATAATTGCGATTTTATTGACATTCAATTTACGGAGTGGAATGCTTTTGAGGCAAAATTCGTAGCGTGCAAATTTACGAATTGTTCATTCAATGAGTGCCAACTCGGCAAAACATCCTTTCTCGGGGATTCTTCTAAGGCACCATGCTTGTTTTTCGCAGTTGATTTTACCCGTCAACAGCTACTCGATGGAATCGATTTCGAGTCCGTTGAGGCAGATAAATCATGCACTTTTTGCGATATTCGTTTTGAGTCATGTTTGATTAAATGCACCGAATTGTTTGATAACAATGCCAATTTTGCCGGCAGTGCATGGTCTCACTGTCAGTTTGCTGATAAATTGCCTTTAAAAAACTTTCCTTTTAATAAAATTGGCGGCATTTTCAGTGCCATTATCACAAACTCAAATATCAGCGACGTTGAAATCAAGGCTAGCTTGCATTCGCTTCATTTTGAGAGTTGCCTGATGCATGGGGTAAAATTCTGTTCCGAAGCAAAGCTTGAGAACGTGGAAATATCCTCAGTTAAAAAGGTCTCGCTGGTATTTGCAGGTTGTAAAATCAATGCCCTTGAAATCAAAGGAAGGCACGAGCACCCAATACAGATGCTGGAGTTTAATGGCGCTAAAATAAAAAAACTGACTATTGCGGGAATTCATGCAGAACAAATTCTCTTCAAAAACTGTAATAAAATCAATGAACTTAAAATACGGGAAAGCGAATTTAACTGCCTTAGAATACAACATTGCCATATTACCAAAGGGGGGTTGGCGTTTACTGCGGGTAGCGAACAAAACAATGAGGTTTTTATCGAAGATTGCAAGTTTTCCCCAAATGTGGTTTTTTCAAAAACCATGATTCAGGGGGCAAAAATCAAGGACACTAATTTGTTCGAGCTTCCCGGAAGCAACTTTAATGACGTTAATTTTGCTGAATGTCAGTTTGAAAAACTTCCATTTTCTGGAGAATTTCCCGCAAGCCTGAAAATAAAGGATTGTGGGTTTATCGCTTGCAACTTCAAGGGCGCTATCCTGTCCGGCACCACTTTGCAGAAATGCGAATTTGATCCGCGTTGCGATTTTTCCTGCGTGGCAAACGGAAAAATAAGCGATGTCGATTTGTCCGGCACTACGCTTTCCGGCAAATTGGATGGTGTTTGTTTGAAAAATTGTCTTCTTTTCGGCGCTGTTGTTGCCGGCACTAATGCTGATTCTCTACGCGAACTCCGAGGGGTATGTTTCGATGCCTGCGCTTTTGACAAAGAAACTATTTTCAGCAATCTAAAATTCATTGGTACTGATCAGCACCCTTGTCCTTTGATGTACTCTGAATCTCTGCAAAAACTCCAACTTCATAATATAGTTTTTGAGTCAACGCAGTTATGCTCTCTTGATTTTGCCGGGAATCACGAGGTTGAGTTTCTAGGATGCCGGTTGGAAAAAATCAAATTTAGTGATGGCAGTCTCAAATTATCTTTCAGAAAGAAATGTAGGATCGGTAGTATTTATTTTAGCAATATTACATTCGACAACACAACTGGAGCAACTATTCCCAACTTAAGCCTTACCGAAAGTTGCCAAATTGAGAATGCAATCTTTGATATCTGTTCGATTGGGAGGGCTGAATTTTACGAATGCGCCTTTAAGGATATATCCTTTATTAGCTGGGAAAAATTGGAAAATATTCTTTTTAACCAATGTAGCTTTATGCGTAAGATTGCCTTTAAAATTCCAGACTGTCCAGAATCTGGTGCTGTTGCTAAAAATCTAGACTTCAATAGTTGCTATATTCCCAGCATTCCTTTGGGTACCAAAGCAGATAAAGATGGCTATTACCCCTCTATTTTTGAATTCAATGGAGAGCTTGGCGAGAATAGAAGTATTGATAAATTCGAAATCAAATATATATCAGAAAACAGTTTTTCTCAAAGGATGAATCGCGAATTGCAATCTTTGGGATTGCCTATTGGTGCGCACATTGCGACAGAGTGGAAATTAGCTTTGCCATTTCGGGACAGAGTGGCGGACATTCGCAGTCTAATAGAAGACGGAGAAACCGGACAGGCGCGGCACTTGAAGTTTCCGCGAGATAATGAGGACATTCGTCGTGGTTTTGAAAAATTTCAAAAGCAGATTATTCTGCGTGGCGGAGAAATTATAAGTGAAAATACCTTGAAAAAATTAAAAAAGCTCACACAAAAATTGATAGATATGACAGAAGGGGAAGCACCATGTGCCCCAAAGGAATTTTGGACTCTTAGAAATGAGTGGGAAGAGAATTTGCTGGTTCGCCTATCCGTCGACCGCGATTTAGCAGAACATCCTGATTTTAAAACTTGGGTAATACAGCTCTTTGATGGGAAAGAATATGAAATTCTTGATTGGCCAGACAATACTGCAACTGGGAAAATTTACATGGACTTCTTATTATTTAAAGATTTGTTAGCCAACAGGATAGTGGGTAATATCATTAAACATGGTGGAGGGCGGTCTATAATTGTCGCCAACGCAGTTGGCTCTGAAGATTGTGTCAAACTGTTCCTGGCCGTCGGTGATTTCGGGACAGGGTTTGATGTTGCCAAGTTAAGTAATAACAATGAACTTGGAAAGAAACTTATGGATTTTTGCGGACGTTATACCAGCAGTGCATGGGTGAAAAGCGTGCACAGTGAATGTGAAAAGGTATTTCGGATTGATAGTTTCGGCCTCAGTCCGGAATCATCTCCTGACTCAGTTCTGACACCAATCCTGTCTAGATTTAACCATGGCACCGTCTATGTCTTTCAATTCCAGCTTTGGTAATCAAGCATGAAATTATTATACATTTCACATCAGCCAGGGGATTGCTTTGTTGAACCTGACAAAGATTTGGAGGTCATTGCCCGAGTTGATCAGAGAAGCTTGAAAGAAATTTTTGAGGATCAGGAATATCCCAGAGAGAACATTGATTTGATTTTTTGTCATCCCAAAGAGACCGGCGATCCCGGTTGGAGACTCGCTTTCCAAAAGGCAATATTCTTTAGCGGTGGCTATTCTGGAATTATTGTCAGGCCCGAGACAAAATCACGAGCCGCACATATACCCAAAGAGCTTCTGCAACAGTATTGGCGGGTTCTGGTTGATGAATTTTTTACATCCAAGGATATTGAGAAGGCGGTTGCGACCATTGCCTGCCCCGCAAAGACCAACGTTGGCAATACCATAAATTTCCCTATAGACTCCGCTTTATCGTTGCAAAAATTGCCGAGCCGTCACCAAAACGCCAACATCATTGGCCCTCGTATACTTTTGGAGACGGCAAGGCAAGTTGCTAATGAAAGCAATTCTGCGGAAAAGGAGAGTAGAGATTTTATTATCCCTGTTCCGGATGATGGTGAACTGGAAAAGATAATCGCTGTTCTTGACAAGGTAGAAACGGGGCGAGGACGATATGACTTAAACGCAATACCTTTGCCTTTGACCCCTTTTAACAAATCACTTGGCATGATGCCGAAAAACAGGATACTCCTGATCGATGACGAACACCGTCGTGGCTGGAGTACCGCTTTTGCCATGTTGCTCTCTGGCGACTGCAAAATGTTTTATAACGTCAACTCATTGGAAACACTCCCTGGTGAAGCCGGAATTTTTGCTATGAGCAGTGTCGGTGTTCCAGAGCAGCCAGGAGATATGAGTACCTTTATTCTGAAAATTACCAAACATAATCATTCTCAAATTCTGCCTTTCGATTTACTTCTTTTAGACTATCGGGCGAAAAATGAAGATCTCGATGTACCTCCGGAACAAGTATCGGGAACCCAAATAATTAAACTGATCAAGAAAATCGACCCATCATTGCCGATTATTGTTGTAACCGCCTCGGAGAATTATAAGACATTCCGCCAACTTAGCCTCTACGGAATTCTTGGCTATTACGTCAAGCCTAATGATTTGAGAGCAGAAGAAAATCGACGCGACTATTTGAATTTATGTAGTATGCTCGCACATTCTCAGGTCAATAAACACTGGCGCGATCTATGGCGCATTATTCTCTGGCTTCGTGAAAAACGTCCAACAATG
>JAGYNC010000049.1 GCA_018400135.1 Victivallaceae bacterium | reverse complement strand
CGATCCACATGGACGATTGGGGCTTGCATCTCTATTTCAATGTCCCGAGCCTGGTTAACAAATGCGGCATTTCCAGAATAAGCCCGTGGCTGTTGGCGGAAAACGCCGACTCGAAGGTCGAGTACGGCAAGGGGACTTGTCCGAATCTGGACTCACTAGCAGACCGCACCGCGATCATCTGCATCTCTCCGGTTCTGACGGATGAAGATATAAATGACATAATCAACGGTATCAGGCACGCTGTACTGTAAATACAAGGGTGAGTTTAATGCATTGGATCGATTGGCTGATTATGATCGTGCCGGTACTGTTCATACTGGGAATGGCCGTTTACTCGAAAAAATATGTCCGGGGCGTGGCTGATTTTCTGGCCGCCGGCCGCGTGGCCGGCCGTTATGTGATATCGGTTGGCGATATGCAGGCCGGTCTCGCAGTGATTTCACTCATCGCGCTTTGCGAGATGGGATATCAATGCGGCATGGCAATGTCGTTCTGGAACAGGATGGTAATTCCCGTCAGTATATTTCTTTCTCTGACCGGCTACTGCCTGTACCGTTACCGGCAGACAAAATGTCTTTCCGCCGGACAGTTTCTGGAAATTCGCTACAACCGTACTCTGCGTATCGTCGCCACTTTTATCAGGTCGTTGGCCGACATGATGACCAATGCGATCGGGCCCGCCGTCACGGCTCGCTTTTTCATTTATCTGGTAGGACTTCCGTTTAAAGTAAACTTCTTCGGATGGGAGGTTTCCACTTATGTTCTTGTCGTGGTTGTTATTTTGGCAATGGCGGTACTGGTGATTTGTTCCGGCGGACGCATCTCCCTGTTGGTTACCGACTCTATTCAAGGCTTGATGAGTTACCCCATATTCGTGATCTTCACCGTTTTTGTCTTAAGCGAAATTTCATGGGTTAAGGATGTCGCCCCGATTATGATGGATCGGGCACCGGGCGAGAGTTTTCTGAATCCGATGGATATCAGCTCGCTGCGCGACTTTAATCTCTTTGCGCTGATTGTCACTATTACCGGCACGGTTCTTAATCGCGCGGCATGGATCGGCAATGATACCACTGGTTGCGGACGCAATGCCCACGAACAGAAAATGGCCGGCATCCTCGGCGCCTGGCGCAACGGGTTCGCCTATTTGATGCTGATTTTATTGTCATTATTCATGATCACGGTCATGTTGTCCGGTCGTTATGCCAATGAAGCCAAACAAATCCGCGTAGAGCTGGTGGACAAGGTGGTAGCAGAAACAATTGAAAATCAAGCCACAAGAGATGAAATAGTCAAGGAGATTTCGGCGTTTGCTCCAGCAGAACACGTGATCGGAATAGACAAGCCGTATTCCCGTAAAAACAATCCTGATTCGACATATTTGAACACTGTGCAAAAGCACCTTCAGAATACGCCGGCAGGCAATACCGCTTTCCAGAAGTTCCGGACACTTTACTATCAGATGATGGTTCCGACGTTATTGCGAAAGAAGTTGCCGGTCGGCGTGATGGGAATGTTTATCCTTTTGATGTTGATGCTGATGCTGTCAACCGATGATTCGCGCATTTTCAACGCCTCATCAACCTTGATTCAGGACGTGATTATGCCTTTTCGCAAAAAGCCGTTTGCGCCAAAACAACATCTTTTCTGGCTGCGCCTCATGTCGGTACTGGTCTGTATTCTGTTCCTGATGGCATCGTTGTTTTTTGCCCAGATAGACTATATTATGATGTTTATCTCAATTATGTGCGCCCTCTGGCTGGGAGCGGCAGGGCCGATTATGGTCGGCGGCCTCTATACCCGCTTCGGCACGACAACCGGTGCGTTCTGCGCGTTGATCTGCGGTTCGGGAACTTCATTTGCCGGTTTGATTCTGCAACGAACCTGGAGCAGCCATGTCTATCCGTGGCTGCTGGAAAGTGGCAACATAAAGTATGTTGGCACGATATTCGACACCGTGACTTCCGCCTTTTCCCCGTACATCGTCTGGCAAATGAATCCGGTGAAATTTCCCGTGAACTCGTACGAAATCTATTTTATGGCCATGATGTTCGGCTGTGCCGCCTACGTTATCGGTTCGTTGATCACTTACCGAAAACCGTTTAACCTCGACCGCATGCTGCATCGCGGCGAATACAACAACGGGGAAAGCATGGAAAACAAGAGTCCATGGACATGGCGCAACGTCTACGGCAAACTGATCGGCATCGACGATGAATATACCACCGGCGATAAAGTCATAGCCTGGAGTGTGTTCGGTTATTCTGTTGTTTTCCAGTTCTTCCTGGCATTCGTCGGGGTATTGATCTGGAACGCGATCTCCCCCTGGCCCGCGGCATGGTGGAGCTGGTACTTCTTCATCACTATCATTGTTGTTGGCATTATTCTCGGTACCGTTTCAACCGTCTGGTTTGTTATCGGCGGCTTTGTCGACCTGCGCCGACTTTTCAAAGACCTGGCGAAGCGGGTGGATAATCCGCTGGATGACGGCTGGGTGGAAGGTCATGTCTCGCTGGCCGACGCCGGTACCCCGGGAACAGAGGAAGAAAAAAGAGAAGCGGCAGAAGTCGAGAAACTCTGATCACGACATGCATCGAATCCTTCCTTTGCAGAATGAAAAATTGGGGATGGTGTGGAAAGTGAAACCACTAATCTTCACTAATGGAGAAAGGAGAGTTTATCACACCAAGGCACGGAGGCACCAAGGAAAGAGTTTTTTTCAGCGCGGAGCGCTGTCCCGCCGCAGGCGGGAACCCCTTTGTGTTCTTGGTGGCTTTGTGTGAGGCAATCCCCTCTCCTGTTCCTGTGTTATTCGCGCGGGGAGAGTTTATCACACGAAGGCACGAAGGAGAGGGTTCCTTCTCATTTCAAGTGGGTGCTTGCATCACTCCAGCTCTTCAATTTTCGATGTGACATCAGAGAACTTGAATATCCAACAGCCAGCAAGGAATGTCCAATTTCCAAGTTCGGAGGCGCTGGCGCGCCTTGCTTTTTCTCGCCGTCCCGGTACTCTTGAACATGATAGCCCGGAAACGTACACTTTCACAGCGAAGCGGTACACGTTCACGTGCACGAGGAAGCAGATGTCTGACGACAATTAGAAATTCCCTTGGCGACAATTATAACAAAAGTCATAACTAAAATCATTATCTTGCAATGCCTTATTTACAATTTATTCTACGATAAGGCATTGCAAGATAATGATGGCAAGCGTGCATAAGTAAGTTACAACGTTTTTCTAATTGTCGTCAGTGGGTAAATATAATTGTCGCGTGACGAGCACGCCTTCCGCCGCGCCGATAGCGCGGAGAACATAAAGGGGAGAGGGAGACTGTCCACGAATTTCACGAATTGACACGAAAACGGAAAACTTTGAAAGTCGTGAATTTTATTTTGCGGATCGCAAAACAAATTCACGATATGTTTTTTCTTTTTCTACATGATCTATATGTACTATATGGTAGAGTCTTCCCTTTTCCATCCGTGTAATATGCCTGCCTTTCTCTCCCGTTATGCGTTTTCCTTTTCATGGATGCTTTTCGCGTTTTTCGTGTTTTTCGTTGTTAAAAATATTTTGATTACGACAACCGCTGCGCTGACAACGAATCTTTCTCTCCTGATTTTCCATTCTTCCCTTCATTTCCTTCATGCTCTTCATGGTGAAAAAAAAACTTTCGATTTCGATAGCGATCCCGATGGAATATCTCTACACTTCCTACATGTTCTATATGGTTAATCTCTCTCCTCATTCTTCATTCTGCATTAGTAATTTTCCATTTCCCTCTGTGTTCTTCGTGCCTCCGTGTGAGACAATCCCCTCTCCCCTTGTTTTCGTGTTTTATTTTGGTAAACCAGAAACTTTAATATCCAATATCGAGCACGGAGTATCCAACAATCAAGTAAATACCAAATTACCGAGCACTGGTTGGCGGGCATTTTTATTGCGTCAAATCTTTTCAAAATGATATTGCCGATTATAGCAGCAGTGGTTTTGCATCATATCATCAGTGACCGCGCCGGATACGCCTATCGAATCATGTTTGTCATCCCGATGGTCGTGCCCGCAATGGTGTTCTTCCTGATGTGGAAATACTTTTACGAACCTAATGCCGGGGTTCTCAATGAAGTTTTGCGCAGTGCAGGGCTTCTCGAGTCAACCGAAATTATTCAATGGCTGTCCAGTGAAGTCCTGGTCATTCCATCACTGGTTTTTGCCGGCTTTCCGTGGGTAGGAGCTTTCGGGGTGCTGATTTATCTGGCGGGACTGCAAAATATCCCTGAAGACATCTACGAAGCCGCCGAAATCGATGGAGCGGGAGCGTTTCGGATATTTAGAACGATTGAATTGCCCCTGATTATGACGCAGATACGCATCACTTTGGTACTGATGATGATTAGAACGGTCCAGCAATGGCAGAACGTTTATCTCTTTGTCGGAGAATCCGGTGGCCCGAACGGAGTCGCAACAGTTCCGGGACTGCTGGTCTTTCGAGAAGCCTTCAGCAGAGGGTATTTCGGTTACGGTTGTGCGGTTGGGTTTCTGCTGTTTTTAGTTACCCTGATCCTGACCTTTTTCAATAATAAATTTGTACGAACTAAAAAATAATGGAATTATAAAATATGGCCAGACGAGTAAAATCAAAATTTGCTGAATTCACCAAACACGGATTTTTGTTGGGAATATTGTTCTTTACATTTTTGCCGCTGTATTTGATGTTAAATATATCTCTCAAGGACAACCAGCAGTTCGCGCGTAATCCGTGGCTTCCAGAGGCACCATTTCACTGGGAAAACTTCATCGTTGGCTGGTCGCATATCGGGGATAAGATTTTCAACACTACATTCATCGCCTTCACCACCACTTTTCTGGCAATAGGAATTGCGGTACTGGGAGCGTTTTTCTTTGCGCGCTACAAGGCTCCGGGCTCAAAAATACTCTTTTTCGTGTTTATGCTTCTAATGATGTATCCGGGCGTAGTCAATATGGTTCCGACCTTTAAATTGATATGTTCACTGGGAATGTACAACTCACACTTGGCGCTGATTATCACCGGCATTGCCAGCGCACAGGCATTTACCATTTACGTGTTGCGAAACTTCATCGAAGACATCCCGCAGGATTTGTTTGAGGCAATAGAAATCGATGGCGGTACAGTACTCCATCAGATTTGGCATATTGTAATACCAATGTCAATGCCGATTATCGGAACACTTGCGATTCTGCGGATTATCGGGGTTTGGAATAATTTTGTCGGGCCATTACTCTACCTCCGCGACAGTAAACTGCAGGTCATCGCGGTAGCGCTCCTCCATCTCGAAGGCGAATATACCAAAAACTGGGGCGAACTGATGGCGGGTTACACAATTGCGTCAATTCCTCTCATTATCATGTTCCTGTTCTGTATGCGCCTATTTGTAAGAGGTCTATCCGCCGGCGCGGTCAAGGGATGAGTTCATTTTAATATCTCTGCTTCATTCGTAAGAGCATTGAGCTGCTCTTTTGTCTCTCCGTTGATTTTAAGTTTCCCGATCTGTATCCATTAATTCAGTCGTTCCCAGATAATTCTCAATAAATGACAACCAGTCTGTTTAGTCTCTTCGCCAGTCGATAATTTTTCAGTAATTTTACTTGCGCCGTGTGGAATGAGAGGTAATAGTTATTGCATGTCTTAACACATTTTTTGTTGGATGGGTAGTTACTTTCAACAAGGAAAAGGTGCCATTTCATAATTCATCAAAATAATTTTAAAAACCAGAAAAAATAAATGAAGAAAAAAACGCATTATGCCGCCCCGGGTGCGGATGAAACATTTTTACGTCCGGCAACGGGCGGACAGTGGGCACCGCGCGAAATTGCGGTATGCGCTAAAGCCGAAATGATATGGACAGCATGGATTCATCGAAATGGATGGAGTGAATATCCGGTATTGTCCCGTAAGGATGCCACCTCTAACGGCGAGCTTATTGGCTTTGGTAAAGAAAGTTCCAATTATTCAAAGCCGGTATTCATTGACCATATAAACAGCAAATCGCCTGATGTAGCGCTGTTCTCCGTGAGTCAATCCGGAAAAGCTTCAATCAACATTTATGAAACGGTAAATAATAAAAACATCGGAATTAAATGTCTTGAGAAGCTTAGTTCAAGCTGTTCATCAGTTTACCACATGGACGCGCTGACGCTCGAAAATGGCGATATTTATATTGTCTATGGCGGTATCGCAAAAGGCAAAAAAAAGATTAGTGTTTATCTTGTAAAAAGGATTGCCGGAACGTGGTCCGGCGAACAGGAGCTGGCCTGGCCCGAGCACTCGCTGAATCGTCCCAAACTCGTTGCTGACATAAACGGCAGCGCGATAGCACTTGCGGATGTTTATGCCGATGCGACCTATTCGATTTGCTGGATTGATTTGTCGCAACCTTCTCCCGTCTGGCATGAACTCTACACCGGACAGGGCTGGAATATGTTTCCCTCGGTCGCCGTTGACACAAGCGGCCGACTATGGGCCAGCTGGCTCAACGCGCGCACTGTCAGATTCAAAGATGTTGCCGGCATTAAACATCATGCGATGCTGGCGGTTCATGAGGATAACCGGTGGCAGGTGCTTGAGAACGGAAATAGTGAATTGTGCGCTGATCTTAATTTGGGGTTATTACCGCTAAAACGATATTTTGGCTACGACGGACTACGCCGCTATCCGCGCCTGGCGCCATTATCCAACAATTCAATGTTGTTGCTGTGGGAACAGCAGAAAGATGAAGAAGAGATATGGGAAAACCTGGCTAACGGTTATCTGCTCGGAAAAATCGTCAAAAACGAAGAATTTTCAGAAACCATAAAACTTGCCGACCACGGTTGTTGTTTTGCTTTCGACAATAAAAAAATATATCAGCCGGAAGAATTTTCTTACGTTGTCAAGTCCGCGCACGACAAGTCGGGAAATGATTTTGTTGCAAAACGGATTGATCTGGCTGATTCCGAACCGTATCAGCCGACGAAGACACTTGACTGGTCTCACTGGAAAGAGGACGATTTCAAAGGCGAAACCGACAAGGCGAGAAATATTGCCATTCCCCGGCGTGGCGGCAGTGGAAAACTGAAACTCTACTGGGGAGATTTGCATTGTCATTCCGTGCTCTCCCCCGATGCGGAGGGCGAGATTGACGAACTCTATAACTTTGCCCGGGATGTTGCCGGTCTTGATTTTGTTGCGCTCACAGATAACGATTTCTACCCCCCGAAAACTCTGCTCGATTCCGAAATCAACTATATCGCCAATGTGACGGCGGCGCTGTCTGAAAAAGATTTTCTTGCTCTGTCCGGCTATGAGTGGACCTTCCACCGTCCCGATGCCAACCACTCATTCAATCACCGAATAGTAATTTATCCCGACAGCGAACACCTTATCACCGCACGCCGGAACGAGGCTGCCGGCCATACCGAAAAAGCCTTTGTCGAATATCTGAAAAAGCATGGCTACTTTGCGTTTCCACATCACGGCTACTGGCAGATGTTGAACAACGAACCGGCAGTCGAGGTGACTGCCGGTTGGGGCCCTTACATAAAAGATGCCGACACGGTCTCAAAAGCATTGAACGAAGGACGTGTTTTTTCTTTTCTTGGAAACAGCGACAGTCACCGCTTCATGCCTGGCCTGTCTGGAGCACTCACCGGCGTGTTTGCTGAAGCATTAACACACGATGCCATTGTTGATGCCATTAAACAGGGACGTTGTTTTGCCACCACCGGCAACCGAACGGTTGCCTGGTTTTATGTCAACGATTGCTTCATGGGTGGACATCTTTCCACAGCGGAACGTCCAGTAGCTGTCAAATGGCAAATCACGCCGCACCATAAGTTTGAGAGTGTGACGATAATCAGAGACGGACAACCTGTTCATCGCTGCACTGAAATCAGCGGCGAATGGCTGGACCGTGAAGTTGTTCCCGGGCAGCATTGGTACCTGCTTGAAGTGAAAGAAGAAGGCGAATACCAACGGTATCCTCATAACGTGGCTTCCGCTTGGGGAAAATTCCTCTGGACATCTCCGGTATGGATAAAGTTGTAAGCCGCGCGGGTAGTGGCTGTACGCCACACTCTATTCAGTTAAAAAACAAAAAACTGGTGCGCAAAAATGGCCCACTTATAATTAGTGCCGACGTAATGCCTCACTCTTTCCTTTGGAGCGGGGTCAATACTACACAGCCTTGTCATTCCTCCTCGGGTGTCGTAGCCTCGACCCCACCCAAAGAGTGAGCAATTACGTGCCGACGAAAAAAGCCTTTTTCGTTCAGGCACTAATTATTGAAAAAGTGATTTTGATGAGTAAGTTAAGTATTTTATCATAAAATTAAGCTTAGGGGTCGTCAGGGTTATTTCTGAAAAAGCCCCTGGATCGTAACCGTTTGACAGAAAAAGTTTTTTGTATAATACCCGGATTGAGTTGGAAAACTAATTCCGCATAATCCTTAAAATCATGACTGGAGATTAATCGTGGCTGAAGGTAAAGATATCGCGTTGATGGAAAAAATTGTGTCGCTCTGTAAGCGACGCGGGTTCATTTTTCAAAGTTCAGAAATATATGGCGGCATCAACGGCTTCTGGGATTATGGGCCGTACGGCACCCGGTTGAAGCGCGCGGTGGAACAACTCTGGTGGCGCGAAATGATAGAATTGCGCGACAATGTTGAAGGTCTTGATTCCACAATTATCTGCCACCCCCGTGTCTGGCAGGCATCGGGACATCTGGATCAGTTCAGCGATGCCATGTGCGATTGTCGCGATTGCAAAGCACGCCATCGCGTCGATCAAATGGAGGATACCGGTGTATGTCCGAATTGCGGTTCCAGCAATCTAACCGAACCCCGCGAATTCAATCTGATGATGAAAACTTTTGTCGGACCGGTATTTGACGAGGATCACGCCGCTTACTTGCGGGCAGAAACCTGTCAGCCGATTTTTGTTGATTTTCACAATGTCCGGGTTGCCACGCGTCAGAAACTGCCGTTCGGTATCGCCCAGATCGGCAAAGCGTTTCGCAACGAAATAAATCCACGTAATTTCACGTTTCGCTCCCGCGAATTCACCCAGATGGAGATGGAATTTTTCTGCGACGGTGCTGAGGGCATGAAGTGGTTTGAATACTGGAAAGAGGAACGCCTTAAATATTATCGGGAGAAACTTGGTTTTACCGCTGATTTTATGCGCGTTTACGAACATGAAAAACTGGCTCATTATGCCAAGGCCGCTATTGATGTTGAAGTTAAATTTCCGTTCGGCTGGGGCGAACTCGAAGGGGTGCACCACCGCGGCGACTGGGACATGTCCCGCCACCAGGAATTTTCGGGACAGGATTTACACTACATGGATCATGATTCCGGCCGCAAAATCATGCCGCATGTAATTGAAACTTCGGTTGGCCTCGACCGTACTATCCTGGCGTTGTTGGCCAATGCCTATGATGAAGATGTGGCCGAAACCAATAAGCAAGGACAGAATACCGATGTGCGGGTAGTACTCCACCTGCCTCCGCTGGTGGCCCCGATTCAGGTAGCGCTTTTGCCGCTTTCAAAGAAGTTGAATGAAAACGCAAAACAACTCTACCACGATCTCAACCGCTATTTCCGCGCGGAATTTGATGTTACCGGCAGTATCGGGAAACGCTATCGTCGTCAGGACGAAATCGGCACCCCGTTTTGTGTTACTTTCGACTTCGATTCGCTCAACGATAACGCGGTAACGGTACGCGACCGCGACACCATGCAACAGGAACGCGTCGGCATCACGCAACTGCGTGCCATGCTGGATGAGAAAATCAATATCAGCGACGCCAGCCGGAAAGAATGTAGATAATGCGTTCGCGTCCAATAATAATATAAGCTTCGCCGGTGGAGCCGAGCCGCAACGGTTGCGGCTCCCCGGTAATAATAATTTTTACCCGATAATAACTGCTTCCCGCTCGCGTCTCCGGCAACTCAGCTATTCTCGCAACTTTGCCGTCAAAATAGCCGTAATCAAAATAGTTATACTGACTACTCAACAAACGTACCGCCTGCCCTTCCCTCACCTTATAAATCTGATTTTCATCAATATAGGCAGTGAATTTTTTTTCACCCGAGGCCGCCATCTTGACCAACGTGTCACCAACATCAACGTACGCCAACGGCGTATTGGGAATATAGCTGATGATGCCATCTGTGGGGGCAATAAAAACATAGTCAGCCAGTCGTTGTTCCATCAGTTTCAGCTCATCGCGTTTACCCGCCAACTTTAATTTCATCAGCTCAAGTTCATTTTCCGCGCGGAAAATAATCTTCCGGGCTAACCCTTCCTGCAGTTTCTGATAATCTTCACGCAACTTCTTCAGTTCAGCCGCATTCTTCAGGTGTTCTACCTCTTTCTTCTGGTAATCAAGCTGGGCAATGACCTCTTTTTCGTAAAGTTGCTTGTAAACCTGCTGTTCATAAAGACTCTTCTGGTGACGAACTTCACACTCGTCAAGAGCAATCTTGGTATGACGATACTCTTTGGGAAGCGGGTCCTGTCGCAATACTTCAAGCTCTGCTTCCTTTACCACAATTTCGGCTTCGGCTTCGCGTATCGCAATGTTAAGCATAGTAATTTTCGCACGCATATCGCGATCATCCAATTTTAACAAAATATCGCCTTTTTTTACCGTATCACCTTCGGCCTTGCCGATGCAGCTGATACTGCCGCGAACAAACGATTTCAATTCATACTCCTTCAGGCCGCCAACAACACCGCGTCCATCAACAGTTTCCTCCATATGGCCAAAAAACAACACCAGCAAGGTGGCCAGTATCAAAAGAAAAATTACCGATACCAACATTCTGAAAATTTTTAATTTGCCGCGAAAATTATTTTTTGAATTCATCTGATATTTTCCGTTTTTTTTATCCGAATGGCAATGCCTCATTCTTTATTCGTAAGGCCTCACTCTTTCCCTTGGTTCGGGGCTCGACCCCCACCCGAAGAGTGAGGGATTACTGAGCCACCGTTTTTTGTTGTGTAGTATACAAATCCCGATAAACCCCTTTTTGACCCATCAGTTTATCATGGTTGCCGAGCTGTACCACCCTCCCCTCGCTCAGTACCACAATAATATCAGCATTCTTAATCGTGGAAAGACGATGCGCGATAATAATGGTGGTACGTCCCTTCATCAACATGTCCAGGGCCTTCTGTACCAAAAATTCCGAAACCGTATCCAGTGCCGAGGTTGCTTCATCAAGGATCAGGATTGACGGGTCTTTCAAAATAGCCCGCGCAATTGCCAGACGCTGACGTTGCCCGCCAGACAAGCTTACACCATTCTCGCCGATAATCGAATCATAGCCATTTTCCATTGAATAGACAAACTCATCAACATTGGCCATAGCCGCGGCACGTTCAACCTCCGCGTCAGATGCCTCTTTCTTGGCGTAGGCAATGTTTTCCCTTATCGTACCGCTGAAGAGAAATGGTTCCTGCAACACCACTCCCAGATGACTGCGGTAAGACTCGGAAGCATATTTCCGGACATCAACCCCATCAACCAGAATTTTTCCTTCACTTACATCATAGAAGCGAAGCAGCAGATTACTGATGGTGGATTTGCCGCATCCACTGGGCCCGACCAGCGCGACCTTTTGTCCGGGATTAATTTTGATCGAGAAATCATTGATCACAGGCGTGTCCACATAACTGAACGAAACATGATCAAAAACAATTTCTCCCCTGAGACGTTGTTCAGCCTTAACCGGATTGGGATCTTCGCGAATTTCCGGGATAACACTCATTAATTTCATTATGCGATCCGCTCCGGCAAAGCCCTGGGAAATGCTCGTCGAATAGGTAGATAACGCGTTAATGGGCGCAAGCATCATCCCCACATAACTGTAAAAAGCAACAAATTCACCAATAGTCATCACGCGACTATGTACCATGGAAATACCAAAACCGATAATCAGCAGATAGGTAAAGAGACTCAAAACATCGGTAATTGTCCAACAGGCATTGCCGTCCATGTGCATTTTCATCGACAAGTCCATTGTCGGACGTAGGCTGCTGAAAAAATTACGGTTTTCAGTTCGCTCCCTGGCAAAGGATTTGACCACCTTGATTCCGTTAATAGTCTCCGCCAAATTCGCGGAGATTTCCGACATCTTTTCCTGCAACACACGAGAATCTTGCCTGATAACCCGTTTGAAATGAAAAAAATTGAAAAAATGCAACGGAAATATCACCAATATCACCAGTGCAAGTTGCCAGTTAAGCAACAATAGAACCACAATCAACACAAATATCATGAAAATATTATCAATCATAGAAATCATCGTGCGAATCAACTGTTGCAACAACGAAACATCACTGATAACATTGGAAATCAACTTGCCAGTCCGGTATTCGTCGTAAAAACGCAGCGACAAGCTTTGCAGATGCTTGAATAACTTCTGCCGCACGTCCAGCAACATACGGAGCGCCGCATAGTTGATTAAATAAACAGCTATATAACGAACAATCGAACGGGCAGCAAAAATCAGCACCATCGCTCCGCATAGCATATAGAACAAATGATAATCCGCGTTCGGCAGCACCCGGTCAATCGCTATTTTCAGCATCCACGGCAATACCAATCCCATGTTGGTAAATATAACCAGCGAAAATGCCGCTCCCGCCAGTAAATAGCGGTATGGTTTAATTAATGGTAATAATTTCGGTTTTGCCATATTCTTAATCCGTAAAAAAACAATTAACTTTACAAGTTATATGAGGTCGGCAATTTGATCTTCGGGTCGGCAGCGTACCGCATACCCATAGGTCTCTGTTATACTCTGTACTCTATACAAAATCGTTACCAAAACTCAAATCCTGATCGATTCTACCAATAACAACTATGACAAGCACTAAGAATCAAATGCGTTAAGGAGCTTTTGAAGCAGTAAACATGCCAGCTTATGAATATTTTGCGTTTTTACACAGATTTTGTAAAAGATAGTCAGTTTTCCCGAGCACCCTCTCTTACCCTTTCCTGAAAAAACATCTTGTCGGATTTTCTCAGACAAGTAGCCGGAATATAACCTGATAATCATTCCATTTCAACAACGAATCAATAAGCCATGTATCAATATTGAAACAATATAATTGATCACTGCCGGCTTTAAAAAAATATTTATTGCCATAAAAAAGTAAAACAAGCAACAATTACTACAAAATAAGGCATGTATCGACGATGACACACTATTTTTCGTTTATGACACACTTTTCGTCCCCTCTCGCTTTTTTCTATTCGTCCCCCGTTCTCGTCACCGCTACCGTCAACCGATATGATAATATTTTCCTACTCTCCGACAAATCAGGGTTAAGTGAGGCCTTACAACTTATCGCTGGATAAACGTCTCCAGCGCAGCAAGAAATACCGAAAGAAGCGTATTTCCGTAGCTCAGTCCGCTATTGCCAACAAGATATCCA
>JAGYNC010000048.1 GCA_018400135.1 Victivallaceae bacterium | reverse complement strand
ATCCGAATACCGGTAGAGCTACCGGTATCAAAAACTTATCAAGAATGGCTGACTAGAACATTCTCGAAAAGGTTTGAGAGGTACTCAAACCTTTCCAATAATGTTATTTAACCTTTAATAGACATGGACTTACGTTCATGAATCAGTACTTAGCAGCCGCCGGGCACCGCCGTCAATCCGGCTGCTTGTCTGGGAAAATTGGGCAAAAACCACCAACCAGTGCTCTATAACACTTAAAATTTTCTCTGAAATGAACAAAGACCGTGAGAAAAAAAGCCTTCAGGACATGCGGAGCACGAACCCTGAAAGGCTTTTCGAGCACGGTCTGATTAGAGCGGATATGAACAGAGTATTACCAACAATTGATTTTAAACGAGTTGACGTTTTGATTGAACTTGCGTTGAGCGAGGATTTGGCGGATGCAGGTGATGTCACCAGTGGTGCTGTGATTCCGATGGAGACAACAGCAGAAGCCATCTTGCGGTGTAAAGAAGATTGTGTTTGTGCCGGTTTACCTGTGGCTGAGCGAGTGTTTAGGGCGGTATCTGCGGATATTGTTTGGCAACCCCAAGTAGCGGAGGGGGAATTTTGTCCGAAACACACGGTGTTAGCGAAGATTTCAGGTTCAGCGCGTGGTTTGTTGACTTCAGAACGTACCGCTCTGAATTTTCTCCAACGCCTCTGCGGGGTGGCGACGCTCTCCCGATGCTATGCGGCTGCTCTCGAAGGAAGTCGCACTGTGGTGCTGGATACACGAAAAACTACTCCCGGTTGGCGTAATCTGGAAAAATACGCAGTGGCGACAGGCGGCGCTGCAAATCACCGCATTGGCTTGTTTGACCGCATTATGATCAAGGATAACCATCGCGAACTTGCCGGATTGGAAGGCGAAGAAGGAATTACCCGATCAGTTCAACGAGCCAGGAAGTACTATCCGAAATTAGAAATTGAGGTAGAAGCCGATACTCTGGCAGAAGTGCGGGAAGCGGTGGATGCGGGAGCCGATTATATTCTACTTGACAACATGAATAACGCGCAAATGGCAGAAGCAGTCAACATCAACGCCGGGCGTGCCAAACTGGAAGCCAGCGGCAATATTACGCTGGAACGTTTGCCGGATATTGCTCGTATCGGTGTGGATTTTGTTTCGGTGGGAGCATTGACTCATTCCGTCAAGGCAGTGGATATTTCGATGGAAATACACCTCTGAGCTAGCACGCTGGTCCCTGCAAATTGACCTTAATTAGTGCCTGGCCGAAAATAAGCCAAGTCGTTTGCCGATATTGTTTAATCGCCGAAGTTATTTACCGCAGTCTAATTTGTAAACCGATGGAATAAGGTATAAATTCCGTATGTGACATAGCGGGTATAGAGAGCCCGGCATTTAGTTTTATTTACTCTTTCAAGTAATATGAATTTTTACTAACCGCAAGTGAGTTTTACTATAGATGAAAAATAATAAACTGTATACCGTGATAATAAAACCGGAGGAGTGCAAGGGGTGCGAGCGATGCGTTAATGCGTGTCCCAAATCAGTTTTGAAAATGGGAGAACAACTCAACTTTATGGGCGTTCCTTATGCCTATTATATCGGTGATGGTTGTATTGGTTGTGCTGCCTGCTTTTATACTTGTCCTGAACCAGGAGCGATAACGATTATTGAAAAAAGTGAAGAAGGTTCATGATGGAACGTACCAATAAAATTTTACTCAAGGGAAATGAGGCCGTGGTTTACGGTGCACTGCTTGCTGGTTGTGAATGTTTTTTCGGTTATCCGATTACACCGGCCAGTGAAATTGCCCACACCGCAGCGCGTTATTTTACCAGGCTTGGACGGGTTTTTCTGCAGGCTGAATCAGAAATTGCCGCAATCAACATGGTGATGGGAGCAGCCGCTTCCGGACGCCGCGCTATGACAGCCTCATCCGGACTCGGTATCAGCCTGAAACAGGAAGGGGTTTCGTATCTGGCTTGTTGTGAACTGCCGGCAGTGATTGTGGATGTTACCCGTGGTGGTCCGGGATTAGGCAATATCGGTCCGGAACAGGCCGACTACAATCAGGTGGTTAAGGGTGGGGGACATGGCAATTATCGTTGCATCGTACTTGCTCCTTCGTCCGTTCAGGAAATGTGTGATTTTGGCGTTCTTTCCTTTGAGCTTGCAGACAAATACCGTACCCCCGTTTATGTTATGACTGATGGTGTCATCGGGCAGATGATGGAATCTCTGGAATTACCTGCTCCGCTTAAGAAACAGCCTCTGCCTGAGTGGGCGCTCGATTATGGCAAGAATCGTAACAATATGATAACTTCAATTTTTTTGGAGTATGACGATTTAGAGTCAGTAAACATCCGATTACAGGAAAAATACGCGGAAATCAGGAAACATGAACAGCGTGCGGAAGAGTATTTGGTAGATGACGCGGACATCGTTCTGGTCGGTTATGGTATTGCCGGGCGTATTGCCCGTTCGGCAATTGATGAATTAAGGGAGCGCGGAGTTAAAGCCGGACTTATTCGCCCGATAACCCTTTTCCCTTTTCCCGTTGATTGTTTGACGCGGACGGCGGAACACACAAAAATGTTTATCAGCGTTGAAATGAGTAATGGACAGATGATAGACGATATCAAATTGTCGATTGAATGTTGTCGCCCGATAGAGTTGATAAATCGGATGGGGGGCAATATCCCAACGGTGACCGAAATAGTAGATAAAACCAGCAGTTTTAATGATAAATTGAAAACAGAACATGGGAAGAAGCGGCCATGACAGGAAAGATTGTATATGCCCGGTCTAAGGGTTTTTTTGAACGGTTTGAGCGTCGGCCCGGGGCCATTAAAGACAATATGCACTATTGCCCCGGGTGCGGACATGGTATTTTGCACAAATTGATTGCTGAAGTGATAAGTGATTATAATATCCAGGATAAGACAATTTTTATATCACCTGTCGGGTGTTCCGTTTTTGCTTATTATTATTTTGACTGTTTCGGTATTTCAGTGCCGCATGGACGTGCCCCTGCGGTTGCTACCGGACTGGTTCGGGCTAACCCTGACAACATTGTTATTTCCTACCAGGGCGATGGCGATTTGGGGGCTATTGGTTTCAATAATTTTATTCAGGCGGCTAATCGTGGTGAAAATATTGCCGTGTTCTTTGTCAATAATGCTATTTATGGGATGACTGGCGGTCAGATGGCTCCGACAACACTGCCGGGACAGAAGACTCAAACTTCACCTTTTGGACGATCTGTTACTAATGAAGGTTATCCACTCAAGGTGTCTGAAATGGTGGCGGCGCTGGACTCACCGGTTTATGTCGAAAGAACGGCGTTGAGTTCAGTGCGGAATATTATGAATGCCCGCAAAGCAGTGCGTAAGGCATTGCGCAATACGATTGACAAAAAAGGTTTTTCCATGGTTGAATTTCTTTCCGGTTGTCCGATCAATCTGAAAATGAATGCCCGTGAAATGAACGAATTTATCGATAATCAGATGAGTAATTATTTTCCGTTGGGATGCTTAAAGGATATTGCCGATTCGCGGGATCCGATCAAACGTCCTGAAGGTGTCTATAACTCACGCCAGGTTATTGACGTTCTATATCCGGTTAAAGTTCAGAAGGGCGTGGCTCCGGATTTTCGCAATCCATCACGAATTTTTGAAAAAGAACGGCGAATCAAAATTGCCGGATTCGGTGGACAGGGTGTTCTGTCGCTCGGTATGATGATTGCCACAATGAGTAAGTTGCGCAATTTCAACGTGTCATGGTTGCCGTCATATGGTCCGGAGATGCGTGGTGGCACCGCCAATTGTTCAGTTGTGCTGAGTCGCGAACCAGTAGGATCACCGGTAGTTGATAAAGAATGCAATCTGCTGATTGCTTTAAATCAACCGTCGCTGGATAAATTTCTTCCTGAACTGAAGACCAATGGAGTGTTGATTTATGACAGTTCAACTATCGAGCCGCCTAATTGTGGAGATCGCATCGTTTATGCGGTCAAGGCATCGGATATTGCCAAGCGTATCGGCGATTTGAAGTACGCTAATTCGGTTATTCTCGGCACACTTTCGGTAGTGATGGAAGATTACTTTCTCGAAGGTGCTGATAAACAGGACTTTGACCGGACATTCGAAGAGGCGATAATGGATTGTTTTAGCTCCAAACAGAGCGTTATTCAACTCAATATTGACGCTTTTTATGCCGGTAAGCAGGCAGTGTTCAAAGAAAATCAACCCGATGGCGCTGCTGATAATTACGGCGATTGCGCTGTGAAAAATAAATGAATTGATTGTATGTTAGCCAAACGTATTATTCCATGTCTGGACGTTACTTCAGGCCGAGTGGTTAAAGGTATAAATTTTGTTGATTTGGTTGACGCCGGAGACCCAATTGAGGCGGCAATCGAATATGACCGCCAGGGCGCCGACGAATTGGTGTTTCTCGACATAACCGCCAGTAGCGACAATCGCGCGACAATGGTTGACGTAGTACGTCGCGCTGCCGAACGCATCTTTATTCCGTTGACTGTTGGAGGAGGTATCCGCACAGTTGAAGATATGCGGTTGATGCTCAATAATGGCGCTGATAAAATATCCATTAATACATCAGCGGTGCTCAATCCGGAATTAATCAGCGTCGGCGCAGAACGTTTTGGCAGTCAGTGTATCGTGTTGGCTATAGATGCCCGGCGCATTCCCGGCAAGAATAAACAGTGGCTGGTTTATACTCATGGTGGACGACAACCAACAGATTTGGATGCGATTGAGTGGGCGCGGCGCGGGGTTGAACTCGGCGCCGGTGAGATCCTTCTGACCAGCATGGATTGTGATGGTACCGGAAATGGTTATGACTGCCAGTTGACACAATGCGTTTCTGATGCTGTTTCTGTGCCTGTGATTGCTTCAGGTGGTGCTGGTTCGCTGGAACATCTGGCCGAGGTGCTTGAGGCAGGTTGTGCCGATGCTGTGCTTGCAGCCGGTATCTTCCATTTTGGTACTTATACAATTGCTGATGTGAAGCATTATCTTGCTGAAAGAAATATTGCAGTTAGGATATCTGGAAATTGATTGTCTATCCTTTCGAAGTTTTTTAAATTTTTTTATTGTGCATCAATTAAACCACAACTATTACAATATAGGATAACTTCGCTGATTTTCAAGCTGTTATGATTATTTTTTCTTGTCTCCAACCCACTATTTTTAGTGGGCATGTGGCTGGCCGAAAATAAAAACATCGGGAACGCCGCAATGAACTTCAATGCCATGTTTCTAGCTAAACAATTACCGACAAACGACTTGGCTTATTTTCGGCCAGGCACTAAATAGCGAGATGAGCAGTGACAAAACGGCGACGGCGATGATAATCCAGATGTTCCTTGATGCTGGTGAAGTTGCAGGTGTTCTTAAACATCAAACTAACGGCATCAGCCTGGGTTTCACCGATTTCAAAGATGGTAAATCCATCTGGCGTAAGGTGGTTGGCACAGTTGGCAATTGCATCCCGGATAACCGTCAACCCGTCGGTATCGGCTGTCAGCGCCAATTTAGGTTCATACTCTTTTATTTCGGGTTGCAACGAGAAGAATTCCGGTTCCGAGATATAAGGGAGGTTGGCGGTAATGACGTTGAATTTACGTTCAGTCAGCCGACTGAAGAGATTACTCCGCAGTAACTCAACGTGATCAAGACCCAAGTCCCGTCGATTTTCTTTTGCCACAGTCAACGCTGCAGTGCTGATGTCAACTGCGGTGATATGTAAATCCGGGCGAGCATGTGCCAGCGCCAGCGCGATAGCGCCGTTGCCGGTACCCAAGTCCAGCACGCTGCCGCCGTGTGGCGCGTTTTGAATCACATATTCTACTAGTATTTCTGTCTCAGGCCTGGGTATCAGTACAGCGGGAGTTACTTTCAGGATGATATCCCTGAACCAGACATAGCCAAGGATATACTGTAGTGGTTCGCGTTGGGTGCGGCGGAGTAGGATATCAGCGATGCGTTGTTGTGCCTCAAGTGACGGAACAAGTTGGTGATATTTTATCAATTCTGAACGGTTGCATCCTAACACTTCAGCGAGGATTATTTCCGATTCAGCTTGGGATGATTCAATACCGGCAATATTAAGTTGGGTAGTGATATGTGCCAGCAGTTCAGAATAGGTGGCAAACGATTTCATTCGGGCGTGGATTCGCGCACAAGTTCAACGAATTCCGGGGCAGAAACTTCTTCCAGCTTCTTTCCTTTTTGAGAAAGTTTTTCGTTGACTTTTATGGCGGTTTCAGTCATTCGCTCATGAGTCTCTTCGGTGCCGCCGACGAGACAAAAATTTTTGCCTTTGGTAACGCGTTTATGTTCATCCTGCTGGTCCAGTCCAACGCCGAACATGAGCGCTTTATTTTTATTTGTATTTTTTTGGCGAGGCGCTACCATGCGTTAGATTCTCCACGTTGATTTGGATTATGCTAGAGTAATCCACTTGTTTCAGGCAAGCCGAAACGTATGTTCATATCCTGAATCGCCTGACCGGAAGCGCCCTTGGTTAAATTATCAATGGCACCGGTCAGAATAACTTTGCCGGTATGGAGATCAAGATTAAAGCCGATATCACAAAAATTGGTCATAGTTACATATTTGGTGTCAGAACAACTTCCTGGGGCCAGTACGCGAACAAACGGATCGTTGTCGTAAGCCTGGTGATAAACCTCAGCTATGCGTTCAAGCGTACACCCGGACTCGGCGTTAAGCAATATTGTTGAATTAATACCACGACTGACCGGAACCAGATGTGGTATGAAGTTGATGTTCACTGCGTCAATACCGGCGGCGAAAGCCAGTTCCTGTTCAATTTCCGGTAGATGCCGATGTCCAAATGGTTTATAAGCTCTGAGACTTTCGTTGCATTCCGGAAACAGATAGGGCAAATCCACTTTGCGTCCCGCCCCGGTAACCCCACTCATACTGACAACGGCAATCCCTTGGGGGCTGACCAGACCGGTAGCCAGCAACGGAGCGCAAGGGAGGATGGCGCTGGTGGGATAACATCCCGGACACGCAATTATATTGGCATTTTTAATGGCCGCCCGATAGCGTTCCGGCAAACCGTAAACCACGGTTGAAAGCAGTTCAGGTGCCGGATGGTCGGCCTGGTAATACTCTTTGTACCTGGCAGGGGACTTAAGTCGGAAGTCGGCGCTGATATCAATTACTATCACTCCTGATTTTGCCAGCGGTAATGCGTATTCAGCTGCCAAACCGTGTGGTAAAGCCAGAAAGGCCACATCACAAGTGGCGATTATTTGCTCGATGTCCGGTGCGGAAAAAGACAAATCGCTGCCGATAAAACGTGGCATCGCTTTTTCAAGCGGCTGCCCCGCGTATTGTCTCGAAGTTATTACTTTCAATTCACAGTGTTCGTGACGCTGTAATAATCGCAGCAGTTCTTCCCCTGAATAACCTGAGGCTCCGACAATGGCAACATTAATTTTTTTCATTTTTTACTCAATCAATGATTTGACAATAGTAACGCCGTTTATTGAAACGCAAACAGAAACGATATGTTGTTCCAATAAACGGCGAAACGAAAACGATAAATATGAAATTGTAGCGTCGATTAACGCTTGGAGAACTGGAACCGTTTTCGTGCGCCGGGCTGACCGGGTTTTTTGCGTTCCTTGACTCTGGAGTCACGGGTCAGTAATCCGGAATTTTTTAGCACGGACCGTAATGATTCGTCCATTTTAACCAGTGCTCTGGCTAAGCCATGACGGAACGCGCCAGCTTGACCAGCAGAACCACCGCCTTGAATATTGGCGCTGATATCAATTTTACCCATGTTGTCGGTGATGGTCAGCGGTTGAAAAATAAAACTGCTGATGGATTCAGTCGGAAAATATTCACCCAATGCCTTGCCGTTGACTTTTACTTTGCCGTTGCCGGATTGAATACGTACTCTTGCGACGGCGCATTTTCGACGCCCGGTAGCACAGATTTCAGCTGTTTTTGTGGCAGCCATATGTTATTTACTCCTGAGTTGTGATTTTTTGCGGTTGTTGAGCGGTATGAGGATGTTCTTCGGTCGCGTAAACCTTTAGCTTGCGGAACTGAGCACGTCCGAGGCGACCATGCGGCATCATGCCCCAAACGGCATCTTTGACCAGACGTTCCGGACATTTTTTTCTGATTTGAGCGGCTGTATACTCTTTGCGTCCGCCGCGGTAACCGCTGAAATCAACATAGGTCTTATTTTCTTCTTTATTGCCAGTAAGAACCGTTTTGGCGGCATTGATCACAATAACGAAGTTTCCGGTGTCGATATGAGGCGTATAGGTTGGCTTGTCCTTGCCGCGCAAAGCGTTGGCAATTTTTACCGCGATCCGGCCAAGCGGCGCTTCCGAAGCGTCGATAAGCACGTGCCGACGCTCTACTTCGTCGGGTTTTGCAAGATATGTTTTCATTATTTTTCTCTGTCTTTAATTTTAAGTTAACAACTCATTTTGGCACAAAATTAAGCGTAAGCGGTTAATCGCCAGCGCACCGGCTTCCCGACAAGATAGGAATACTTGCCGACCATTTTGGAGGCCTATTCCGAGACTCCAACAACAGATTCTTGCATCAATCAACGTTGTGAGTCTGTACTTCGAGAACCTTTGATCTTTGAACGCAACCGCGATGATCGGGAGCAGTCACACACCAAGAAACTAATAACTTAACTTTAGTTTCTAATAATACAATTTTTTTTGTAGAAATTTTCCGGATGCTTTCCCGGCTGAGTAACTCCTCGCTCTTTGGGTGGGGGCGAGGTTACGACACCCGAGGAGGAACGATTAGTGCTCTGTAAATCAGGATTGAGTGAGGAATTTCCCGGCTGGATTCACAATGCGGCGTCCAACTCCACACAACGAAGAGCGATTATTATGCGCCAAACCCAACGCCTAGGGGTTTTGTGTGAAAACTATCCCCATAAATTTTGCGCGTTATGTGAGAACAAGAAGGTCAAAAAATTACCGACTAAACGGATAAAGAGGTCTCAAGATATTTAATGACATCTTCTGTTCGACGGCAACAGCCAGGTTGCCGGCATTGAATATTTTGCCGACTCCAATCGCGCGGAACGGCTCACCTCGCTTGCCATCGCCTATAGTCCGAACGCCCGGTCTCCTTCACCGTTTCCTTAGAGTGGGATGTTGTTCAAGCCTTGATCAGCAGCTTGCTGGATTTTGAGAGTTTTCCGTGCCACGTTCAACACTACTTCAGTATTCAATTCCACCGCCTTGCCGACAATATCATTAATGAAATCGCTGCAATAATCCGGTTGCAAGGCGGAAGCGCCAGCAACGCGACGCAGTTCTTTGTTGCCATTAACGGTAACTTCAATTTCATTACTACTAATATTTGTATGAATAACACCTTTGTCGCCCCAGAAAATGAAGTCCCAATAGTACGGCAGGCTATAGCCGCATGAGTCCGGCGCGAAATACGAGACATCGCCCAGCACCCCGCAACCGTTGTTCATGCTTAACATAAACTGTGCGCCGTCCTTGAACGATGGGCATTCGGTGGCCAGCGCATTCCAGCTTCTGGCTGCATTGACGGAAGCAAAACTCAATCCGGTAATCCATTCGATGGCATCAATGCCGTGTATGGCAATGTCGTTGATAGTACCGCCGTGTTTGCCTTCCTCGAAATACCAGTTTGGCCTGGAACCCCAGAGCAACGGGTGTTGTCCACCGAAGCTGACGGCATGAATGTTGCCGATTTCTCCGGCTCTGATCAGGAGTCTGGCCTGTTCAAGGTTGGAGTTCTGACGTAAATCCAGCATGCAACCGACTTTGAGGTTGTTTTGAGAAACCAGAGTCGTGATGGTTTCCAACTCGCTCAAACTGGTGCAAATGGGCTTGTCGGCGATGACGTGTTTACCAGCTTCCAGCGCGCGGATCAGGATGGATCCACGTTTTCCGTAGTAATCGCCGACAGCGACAACATCGCAATCGACTTCGGCCAGCATCCGGTCGATATTGTCGTGAGTGATTTTTACATCCGGTTGGTTCCAGGCGTTTCTGGTGGCGGCGTCCTCTTCGCAGCAGGCGATGATTTCACAGTCGGAATGTTGTTGGATTTTCTGCAGCAGACCAAAGATGTGTCCGTGACGGAACCCGGCGAACGCGAATTTCAGTTTCATAGTGTCAAACCTTTTTTAGAGTTGTTATTTTTCAATTGTCTTAATGACAATATTCGTTCTGATGGTTGTGGCCGCTTCAGGATCGAAGTCGCCGCCGATTGGCGTCAGACAATTGGCTGACGCGGCGGCCAATCCCAGCGCGAAAGCCTCCTGCGGTTCTGTTCCAGCCAGATATTCGCTGAAAAAAACTGCGCCGACAGTATCCCCGGAGCCGAGGGGGTTAATAATTTTCGGCAGTATTGGCAAATCGTAGGAAACAAATATATTCCGGTCGGCAAAATAGGCTTGTCCGGGGCCGTCCGTGACCGCTATCGCTTCCAGCGGATATTTATCAAGCACAAGCGAGATCGCTTGGCGGGTATTATCAATTTCGGCAATGCGTTTGATTTCTTCGGCGTTAACTTTCAGCAGAATGTGGCCGTCGATTTGCAATACCGGAACAATATTCCGCCAGGAATCGATCAGCAACGGCAGTCCGGCTTCGACAATGCGTTCAGCGGCTTGTTGGTAGAAAAAAATATCGGTATTGCCAGGGAGCGTACCGCAGAAAGCGACCCCGGCGCAATGTGAAAGGTGTTTCAGCAGCAGTTTTTGGAAACGGTCAATCGCGGCTGGTTCAGGCGTATGTGACGGTTCAATAATTTCGGTCATTTTGCTGGAGTTGCGGCAAAGACAAGTGGTGCATATTCGGGTTGGCTCGGATACCTTGACGGTTTCGTGCAGGATACCCTCTAAGTCCAGTAGGCGACAGAGTTGTTCACCAGTGTCGCCGCCGGCAAACTGGAGCAGTTTACCCGGATGGTATTGCCGGATTTTCAACGCGCGACAAAGATTGATGCCTTTGCCCGACGGATAACTGTTGATTGCGTCGGCACGATTGACCTCGCCAAAAATAAATTTTTCAAAAAACAGAGTTTTTTGCCAAGCAGGGTTTGGCCCGACCGCGATGATGGGTTTTAACGAAGATAAATTTTTCTTGCAAGAGTTGGGGTTGAATTTGTTTTGGGTTGTAATTTTGTTTGTATTGCTCATAGTCATTTGTTATGGTCGATTAACGTTTCCAGGATTTCAGCAATCTCCGCATCGCTAAATTGTGTCGGATTATTGCTCATGCTGTTGCTGCGGCAGTGTTCAATTATAAACGGGAAATGTTGACGAGTGAGGTCGTGATCCCGAAATCCGGTGGGGATTTGCAACTTGCGCTGCAACTGTTCGATTTGTTCAATTAATGTGTTGCCGTCGCGGAGTTTGCAGGAACAGGCAAGTTCGTCCAGTGCGTCTCGACAGGAAGATTGATTAATTCGCATGATTAACGGCAAAAGAACGGCGCAACAGAAACCATGGGGAAGTGCCAATAAACAACCGATGGGATGCGCCAGTCCGTGTACCGCGCCGAGACCGCTCTGCGTGAACGCCATGGCTCCAAGCATACTGCCTTCGGCCATAAAATGTCTGGCGGAGTGGTTGGCGGGATTGTTATAAACTGTTTCCAGATTATCGATCAGAAGTTGAGTTGCCTTGGTTGCCAGAACGCGGGAGACAGTGTTGGCATTGCGTGAAATGTAGGATTCTATCGCCTGGGTCAGGGCATCGAGTCCACTGCCGGCGGTCAGGGCAGGGGGACAGGAGAACGTAAGTTCCGGGTCGACGATGGCCAGATCCGCGAACATTGTCGGATGACGCAAAGATTTTTTGGTGTGTGTCGCCAATTCACTCAGGACGGCATTAGGTGTTATTTCAGCTCCGGTACCGGCGGTCGTTGGCAATGCCGCGAAAAACAACCCTTTGGCCGCAATCTTTTTTTGTCCATGGAAATAGTCGACAACGCTTCCTTCTGCCGGGATCAGCGCGGCTGCAGCCTTGGCAGCATCAATGACGCTGCCACCGCCAACGGCAACGACAGCCCGCGCCTGTCCGCTACGGCCCGCGTCAATTAGTTTGTCCACTTCCGACAAGGGTACTTCCGACAGAATTCCGCTGACTACGATTAACTTGTGGGCGGACAGCAATTTTTTCAGTCTATCCAGCAGTCCGTCCTTTTGCGCGTGACGACCGGTAACCAGCAGTATTGTTGTTTCAGTTGGTAATTCCTGCGGCAACATCTCGCTGGAACCAGCTCCAAAAATTATTTTACCGGGAAAATTCAGTTGATACGTCATTAAGCAAAGTTTCCATATATTTTTGCATGTTTCGGATCAACGTGGGAAATAGTTGACAATTTTTTGCTTTCCATCAAAACTATTGAATATAATTGTCGTCGGACAAACTGCAAATCACTGTCCGCTGTTTTTTTCGGAAACGAAGAATGCAAAATGAAGAATGAAAAATTAGGGGAGGGGGAGAAGAAAACCACTAATCTTCACTAATCCTACACTAATAGGGAGGGGGAGGTTCTCACACGAAGGCGCAAAGATCACAAAGGGGAAAGGGAGGATTGTCCACGAATTTCACGAAAACGGAAAAATACATCCATAAGAAACTTGCCGCAAAGCGGTTGCGATCTTTCGAGTTTTGTTCCGCATTCTTCGATGGCCTTCGATACCCCGGTATCGGCGGCATCTCAGAATACGGCCAAATTCTCAAAATCTTCGCAATCCAAACGAAATTTTAAGCTTTACAGAGCACTAATCGTTCCTCCTCGGGTGTCGTAGCCTCGACCCCACCCAAAGAGTGAACGATTAACTTGAAATCCATTTTTCACGGGATATTCTTATTAACTGTTTTGATTTAATCCTGAATCTGTGATAGATTAAGTCTGTTTTGTTTTCAATACAATTATTTTCAATGAGTTATAATGATTCCACTGACTAATCCATTGGGTAAAAAAGATTCAAGACAATAAATGCTACGACCGGAGACAGCGATGAATGTTTCGTTTACTAAATTTATATCAAAGAATTCGATTTTTATTCTTGATGCAACAACAAAACTTGAAGCGTTAAATGTACTTATCAGTGTTGCCGCCGAACAGAGTCGCCTGGATCGTGATTTGATTTATCGTCTGACCTGGCGCCGTGAAAAAATGATGACCACCGCAATTGGGAATGGTTTGGCTTTACCACATATTCGGGTTAACAGCATTTCTGATCCGACCATAGTTATAGGAATATGTCAAAGTCCCATTGAGGATTATCATAGTCAGGATGAACAGCCGGTGCGTATCATTGTTTTTATCACTGCTCCCGATCAGGATCAGGAGGCTTATTTGCAGTTGTTGGGCAGTATTTCCCGCAAATTTCGTACCCAAGGAGTGATAGAGGAGATTCTGGAAAATATTACCCGTCCATCGCAGATTCTGCGCATTATCAAACGCCGAGATAATTAGTGCCTGAACGAAAAAGGGC
>JAGYNC010000047.1 GCA_018400135.1 Victivallaceae bacterium | reverse complement strand
GGTACGGGTACGGGAACGAGTACGGGAACGAGTACGGGAACGAGTACGGGAACGGGTACGGGAACGGGAACGGGAACGAGAACGGGAACGGGTACGAGAGGAACGCGAGCCAACCAGAGAGTTCAGTCGACTCGCAATAGCTCGCGCCCGACCCTCGCCAATGGCGATCAATTCATTCGTTTCCTGCAGTTCGTATTCTCTTTCCTTGCTCACTGGATATTCTGAACAGAGCACTAATCGTTCCTCCTCGGGTGTCGTAGCCTCGACCCCACCCAAAGAGTGAGGAATTATGCGGCCAACGAGTAGAAAAAGAGTGAAGCGTTACGAATTTTGTCAATTCCGTATCAGGAGTACGTAAAAACAGGTTGCAATTCAGATTTTTCAATGTATCTTCACTTGTCGCGGCTACATGTTGTTAAAATATTGCACTGTAGCACTTTGCAGCGACTTGCTCAACTTTATTTCAGAAAAAAACTCAGCTTTTTAACCTTTTCGAGCACGGTCTAATTAATAATAATCTGAGCAGAGCGCTTAAGCTGTATTTTTGGGAGGAAGCTGTTTGAAAAAGAAATTTATCCTCACGCTGTTGGTAATAACGCTTGGCGCATTGTTTATTCGGCTGGCTGTCAGTTGGGAGTTATCAGCATGGAACCAGGGATACAATGCGGTACATCATGCTCCAACCGCCACCGACATGGCTACCTATCGAAAGTTGGCCACGCAAATTGTCTGCGGTGAATTTGATGGTGAATTTTACTATCAGCCGTTTTATTATGTGGTTTTTCTGCCGGTTTTGTATGCGTTTACCAATTGTGCCGTCTGGGCAGTTATCATCGCGCAATGCCTGCTGGGGGCGTTGACGGTTTTATTGACCGGACTTTGCGGTGCAAAAATCTGGAACAGGCGAGCCGGCGTATTGGCGGCAGTGGCTGTTGCCCTGTCCGAATCTCTTATTCTCTTTACCCCATTTCACTTAATCGCAACCCTGCAGGCGTTTTGGGTGATATTGCTACTTTGGATAGTGTTGAAAACACTTTCCGCTCAAGGAAGACGTTGGTGGTTATATTGGGGTTTGGCGGGTTTTATTTCGGGCTGCGGCATTTTAACTCGTGGCAATCTGTGGTTTTTTGTGCCCTGTTTAGTTTACGCTGCAGCAACATCAACAGGCATCCGTCTGCCCAAAAGTGCTTCGTCTCGTGATAGGTGGTGGCAAATCACACTGGTTGTCGGCTTGTTGTCGGCCACCATATTTTTGCCGCAGCTACCGTTCATTCAGCACAACACGCGAATAAGGGGAGTTCTCTCCGGCCCATCGACTGCGGCTGGAGCGGTGTTGGCGCTGGGGAATACGCCGGAAGCGCCGCCGGGCGGGCGTAATCCTGATTTGCCTGCTGGCCCGATGGAGTATCCTCCTACCTATGGAAGCTGGATGGCAAACGCTGATAGAATATCGATTCCAACCCAAATATACCGCTGGTTCTGTCGGGAACCGGTTGCCTGGCTGGAGTTGACTTTCAGAAAATTGCTTTTGTTTTTCGACTACCGCGAAATTCCCAATAATGTCTCTTTTATGGAATGCCGTAAACAAAGTGTTATCCTGCGTTATCTCAATTTTTGTACTACCGGCTTGATTATGATGTCGGCATTAGCGGGTTTGATTATTTTATTGCCACACGCCTGGCGTCGCCGCCGCGTGAAATTGCTTTTGTCCGGTGGTTTTATCGTTGCCTACTGGCTGGCAACCGCCGTGTTTTACCTTCTGGCAAGATTCCGTGCTCCGATTATTCCGGTAATGGCAGTTGTTGGCGCTGTCTTTATCGACTATTTTCTGCGTTCGCGTAAACGTGATGCGGTAAAAGCATGGTTCAAGCTGGGACCTGCTTTACTGGCCGGCTTTTTTATCAGCTTTGCCGCCTATGATTTTTACCGATATTACTGCGAGGCCGGTGTTATGCGATTGGTCAGACCCGATGGTGTTCGAGTAGCGCTCACTTCTGATACAATTATGTGTCTTGACAACGGGCCTTTTTCATTTGGTGGTTGGCAATTCCGTCAAATAATTCCGGGAGAGGTTTTGTCAAAAAAGTTTGTGTTAGGGACTACAGGCGCTGTGGAGTCTGCCGAATTGGAGCTAACCCTGGTCTTCGAAAACTCGGGTAGTGCAACCTTTGAAATCAATGGGACACGTCATATTATCAGGTCGCAACAATCCGGCTTGTGGGTGGGAAAACTACCGGTTGCGATTGGTGAAGAAGCAACTATCAAGATTAAACTAATTTCTGCCAACGCCGAGATATATTATGTGATTGACACGCAACGCCACTACCGGCGTAGCCGATTAAATCAGAAGGATTTGGGTGGTGAGTTGGTTTGTCGGTTATTCGTTGCCGAGCCTTAACCCGGTTTACAATAATGCTTTCAACTTGCTTTTTGTAGGATAACAGGCTGAATTTATTGTTGGAATTACTTGCGGCCAAACCGTTTTTCCAATTCGCGTACGGAAATATTGATAACAGTGGGACGCCCGTGTGGGCAAGAAAATGGCAGATGGCAGTCTGCCATCTGTCGCAACAGTGAATGTGCTTCTTTAAACGTTAGTGTATCCTGCGCTTTTACTGCCGCCTTGCAGGCGCTGCGAGCCACCGTCTCCAAGTCAAGTTTACGGCGTCCGGCGCTGCTGTCATCAAGCAAATCAGACAGGATATCGCGCAGCAAGCCTCCGGCGTTTTCCTGCTTTAATGACGCAGGAATGGCGCTGACCATCACGGTATTACTGCTAAGCGGTTGAATTTCAAAGCCAAGTTTGGCAAAAACAGGTTTATACCGCTCGATAAATGTGGTTTCCGACCGGGACAATTCCAAGGTAATCGGCAACAGCAAACGTTGCGAAAGCACCTGATTGTCATCGGCATTCAACAAGCGTTCGAACAGAACCCGTTCGTGAGCGGCATGCTGGTCGATCACCAGCAAGCCTGAGTCCGCCAATGCCAGAATATAGGTTCGATCAAGGAAACCAAGTAATTTTACCGTGCCGCTACCCGGTAAGCAATACTCCTCAGTAGCTTCGTCAATATCTTTAACATGCTCTTGCGGTATTGCTGAAGCATGTTTTGTTTCAGTTCCCGAATCAGGGACTGTATTTTCGCAAGAAGCTGTAGTTAACTGCGTGTTTTCAGGAGAGAAAGGCGAAGGGGTGTTGAAATTAGGGGTAAATTCCGGAGTTTCCATTTGTGGCGGCTGATAAGCGATTTCTGCCCCGGCCAATAAAGATTGAAGCGGGAGGCGGGAATCGAACGCCAGTGTCGGCGATGGTGCTTGTCGTAACGCAATTCGAATAGCTTCAGTTACTGCCTGAGCAACAAGTGTGTCATGCCGCAACCTGATCTCCCTTTTGGCGGGATGAACGTTGACATCCACATCCAGGGGATCAAGTCTGAGAAATAGTATTGCCGGAGGGAATCTGCCTTTTTCAATCAAACCACTGTATCCCTCGCTAATACCGCGGTATAACGCCTGTGACTCAACAGGGCGCCCGTTGATAAAGGTGCGTTGTTCCCTTCTGGTATTGCGCGTTAATCCATGACGTGCGGTGTAACCGGTAACTGTGATTCCATTAGAAGAGTAGCCGATTTTTACCATATTGGAGGCGTAATTTTTTCCAAAATAGGTTTTAAGGCGCGGCAGGAGATTATTATGTGCCGGCGAGGAAAAAACGCACCGTCCGTCAATCAGCAATTCAAAAGCGATGCCGGGGTAGGGCAAAGACAGCATGTAAACGTGTTCCTGGATATGTTTTTCTTCGGTGGCATCGCTACGCAGAAATTTTTTGCGGGCGGGAGTATTGCAAAAAAGTTCCTTAACAGCAATCCTGGTGCCTGGTGCCGATCCGACGGGCCCGTTTTCTACCACCTTTCCACAAATCACTGCAACGGTGCTGCCTTCTGACGCGTCGTGGCGTCTGGAAGTCAGATGAAAGCGAGACACTGCGGCGATACTGGGAATGGCTTCGCCTCGAAAGCCGAGCGTCCGGATGTTGTCGATATCGTTCCGATCTTTGATTTTACTGGTGGCATGAGCTTCCAGACACATCAATGCGTCATCGGCATCCATCCCACAACCGTTGTCGGTAACTGAAATGAGTTTGCGTCCGGCTTTTTGAATTTCCACGACGATTGAACCAGCGCCGGCGTCAATGGCGTTCTCAATTAATTCCTTGACCACCGAAGCAGGCCGTTCGATTACTTCACCGGCGGCGATGCGGTTGCTGATATTTTCCGGCAAAATTTTGATTTCACTCATGGTTCGGTGGTCTCGCCAGTATTTTTTGCTGTGTTTCCGGTCCAGCGTTGTGTTTCAGCCGCGTTAATAATTTGTTTAAATTCGGGTTCTTCGCGAATGTTGTCCAACGTGGGATCCTGGGTTATTACGAGAATCTGATCCCCCATTTTTTCAAATGCCTTTTTCAGAAAGAACAGGGATTGCTTTTTTTTTCCTTGTACGGAGTAAATACCGGACAGATTGAGGGATACCTCTAGCGCGTCTGGATTTAGCTCATAGGCTGTAACCAGATGTCGCGCCGCGTCATCAAATTTATGCTGCCTGGCCAACGCCTGTCCTAAATTGTTGTAAACAACAGCATTGCTACCGGTTATTTCGATTTGTTGGCGAAATATTTTCTCGGCTTCATTAAATTTTTCCTGCCGATAATATATCCGCCCTAACAGAGCCAAAGCCGCTTCATTTTCAGGTTCAAAAATTAGTACTGTCTTGCTCTGGTCAGCAGCTTCATCCAGTTTGCCGGCGTCAAAAGCCATATAGGCCAATGCCATTGTCCGGGATATCTCCTGTTTTTCCGAATAATCCTGAACAGATGACGCTATTTCTGTCCTGCGCCGCTGCTGGTATGGACTCAGGCGAATTGAATCACTATCATGCGGTTCGTTAACAATACGACGATTATCCCTGATCGTTGTGGTATTAGTAATGATAACCGTCAACAGAACAATCAGTGTCAAAATCAGAATCAGGGGCACCAATGATTTGTTCATAATTCAGATTCTTCCTACTTTACGTGTAGACAGCGACAAAAATGCTGTTCCCCAATTTCGCGCCACTCCGGCAGTTGTTCCCGGCATAAAGTTTGCTCTTTCGCGGACAGCGAAGCGCAGTATTCACAGCGGCCAAAAAATCGACATCCCGGCGGGAAATTCGCCGGTGACGGAACATTTCCAGGAATAGTTTTGAGTTTTTCGCGTTTATTTCCTGGTGCCGGTACGGCTTGAATTAGCGCCCGGGTATAAGGATGCCGCGGTTGTTGTAGCAAAACATCGACCGGCGCGGCTTCAACCTGGTGTCCGGCGTACATGACAATAACCCGATCAGCCATTCCGGCCACAATACCCAGGTTGTGCGTCACCAGAATTATCGCCATTGACCGTTCATTTCTAATCTTGGCCAACAACTCGAGTATCTGTGCCTGAATAGTAACATCCAGCGCGGTAGTCGGTTCGTCGGCAACCAATAATTCGGGATTGCTGGCAAGCGCCATCGCAATCATCACTCGTTGTTGCATCCCCCCACTCATTTCGTGCGGGAAGCAATCAATTCGTGTCTCCGGTTCCGGAATGCCAACCTGATGCAATAATGCAATTACTTCACTGCGAATATCCGTCACATCCGGACGGTGCAGCATGATTCCTTCCGCTATTTGATTGCCCACTCTGAAAACGGGGTTCAAAGACACTGATGGTTCCTGAAAAATATAGGCAATTCCACCGCCGCGAATTTTACGTAATTTACGTTCAGGCAGCTCCAATAATTGACACGTTTCCCCATGATGTTGCAGAGTGATTTTTCCGGAACGGTAACGTGCGGGCGGTGTTGGAAGTAGTCTGGTTAAGGCCATACAGGTGACACTTTTCCCACACCCGCTTTCTCCGACCAGTGCCAATACTTCTCTGCGTTTGATGTTAAAACTGACGTCACTGACAACCGGCAACCAACGGCCATCGGTCTTAAAATCCAGGCAGAGATTATTTACTTCAAGTAATTGCATAAAATAAAATGGTGGTGGGGGGTGGATTCGAACCACCGAAGTCGATGACAGCAGATTTACAGTCTGCCCCCTTTGGCCGCTCGGGAACCCCACCAGATGGAGCGGGTAAGGGGAGTCGAACCCCTATAACCAGCTTGGAAGGCTGGTGCACAACCGCTATGCCATACCCGCACAATAATTCAACGATTGCGCGAACGAAAGATAGCCATTTAAGCTGATTTTTCAAGCATGACAACGGAAAAATGCAAAAATCCCGAGCAAACTTATCCGTGGCCATATTTTTTATTACTTAAATGGTGCCGATGGTGGGATTCGAACCCACACTCCGTTGAAAGAACTGCGCCCTGAACGCAGCGCGTCTGCCAGTTCCGCCACATCGGCAGCACTCTCTATCTTCTTTAGAGACGAAGCAATAAAAGTAACGCGGAATCAGCATATTTCAAGACGGAAAGTATAAATTGCCCGCACTTTTATCCATGTTCATATTTCTCATACTTTTTTAATTTTGGCATTGACAAACACCCAACAATGTGGTATTCTAGTACCATAATACTTTTAAAATGAACAAAGGTTAAAAAAAATGGGACAGGTAATTGCAATTTCGGAAGGAGCATCTATTGCGATCCATGCGGCGTTGCTGCTGGCGATGCATGAGGGACAGCCGCGAACCACGCGAAATATAGCTGAGTCGTTGGCGGTATCAGAGAATCACTGTTCAAAAATCATGCAACGTCTGACTAGGGCCGGAATGGTGCGGGCGACGCGCGGCCCGCAAGGCGGTTTTCTGCTGGTAGTAGACCCGAAGCAAACCAACCTACTTGAAATTTATGAAATTATTGACGGGCTGTTACAGGAAAAACATTGCATGTTCAAAATAAATAAATGTCCCGCTTCACAATGCGTGTTTTCTGGTATTACCGACCAATTGGCACGTCAAGTAAGAACATTTCTCCAAACCCATACGATTGCGGAAATGGCTGAAGCAATGGCAAAAGGAAAAAAGTAAATAACATATCAGGAAACGGAATGAAACGGAAAATTATCAAAATTGATGAAGAACGATGCAATGGATGCGGCTTATGTGTTCCAGCCTGCCACGAGGGAGCTATCCGGATAATTGACGGGAAGGCCCGGCTGGTGCGTGAATCTTATTGTGACGGACTGGGCGATTGCCTTGGCGAGTGTCCCATGGATGCCATTACGATGGAGGAACGCGACGCGGAAGAGTTCAACCCGGAAGCGGTTAAGGTCAGACAAAAGGCACAAGCCGAAACGACTAATGGTGCGCCGTCAGGCGGTGCGCCATGCGGCTGTCCCGGAACCGCGGCGTTTTCATTTTCCCATGAAAAAAATAATCTCCCCGAGGGCGGTGTTACGTCGCAACCATCGGCGCTTCGCCAATGGCCGGTACAGTTACATCTGGTGCCGGTGGACGCTCCATACTGGACAGACGCGGATTTATTAATAGCTGCAGACTGTGTGCCGGTAGCCTTCGGCGATTTTCATCGGAAATTATTGCAGGACAAACAACTGATGATTGCCTGTCCTAAACTGGATGACTCGTCTAATTACGTGAAAAAGTTGCGAAATATTCTGGCTGTCAACTCCATAAAAAGCCTCACAGTTGCGTTTATGGGGGTGCCTTGTTGCACGGGTATTGTCAGGATGGCACAAGAGGCATTGCGGCTCAGTGGACGTGATATACCACTGAATTTGGTAAAGATAGGTATTCGTGGAGAGGAGAAGCTTTAGACAAGATAAAGGGGGGGGTAATGAAAAATAGGTAAGTTCTAAATTAAACAACGAGCGCCAGTGGCGCTCAAACAAGGAGGTAAATTATGTCTCAATGTCAAATGTTCTGCTATCAGTGTGAACAAACCGTTGGTGGACAGGGCTGTGAAAAAATGGGCGTGTGCGGTAAAGACCCGGACACCGCTGCCATGCAGGATTTATTGATCGACCTGACGAAAGGGATGGCGCAATACGCACATCGTGCCAGGTTGCTCGGCAAGACTGACCCGGAAATCGATCGGGCAACGGCTGAAGCGTTATTCAGTACCGTTACCAACGTCAACTTTGATGTGGCCACGCTTGAGAAAATGTGTCGCAAGATAGCGGTTTTGCGGGAACGGGCTGAAGAAATATATGATAAAGCATGTATTGCAGCCGAAACCATGCCGGAAACTCTGGGTGGCCCGACACAATTAGCATTAGCATCGTCGTCTGCCGGAATGCTGGAGCAAGCGCGGCAATGTGGAATTCGGGCGCGACTGGAACACGACGGCGATGATGTGGTCGGCCTCCAGGAACTCCTCACCTATGGCTTGAAGGGAGCAGCTGCTTATGCCGACCATGCCGAAATTCTCGGTTATCGCAACAACGATATTTATGCATTCTTCCACAAAGCGTTGAATGAGCTGGCGGAGAATCAGAGCAACATTGATACGCTGGTAGCGTTGAATATGGAATGCGGTCAGGTAAACTTGAAAACCATGGAGCTGCTGGATAAGGCTAATACCTCTACTTATGGGCAACCGGAACCTACACAAGTAAGGATTACTCCAGTCAAAGGAAAGGCTATTCTGGTATCCGGACATGATCTCAAAGATTTGGCGGCGTTGCTCAAGCAAACCGAAGGCAAAAATATTAACGTCTATACCCATGGAGAAATGCTGCCCTGCAACGCTTATCCCGAGCTGAAGAAGTATCCGCATCTGGTTGGAAACTATGGCGGGGCCTGGCAGGATCAGCAAAAAGAGTTCGAGGCTTTCCCCGGCTCCATTCTGATGACGACCAACTGCATCCAGCGTCCCCGCGATTCCTATAAAAACCGGCTTTTTACCTGTGGATTAGTTCAATGGCCCGACGTTGCCCACATTGACGACGGCGATTTTTCACCAGTTATCGCTACCGCGCAGGCCGCGCCGGGCTTTGTCCGGGATGAACCGGAAAAGCGGATTACCATTGGTTTTGCCGGAAATGCTGTATTGCAACACGCCAATGCGGTAATTGACGCCGTAAAATCCGGCGCTATTCGGCATTTCTTTCTGGTAGGTGGTTGCGACGGTGCCAAGCCGGGCAGAAACTACTACACGGAACTGGCAGAAACAATTCCGCAGGATTGTATAATCCTTACGCTCGCCTGCGGCAAATTCCGTTTCAACAAGCTCGAATTCGGCGATATCGGCGGCATTCCGCGTTTGCTCGACGTTGGACAATGCAACGATGCCTATTCGGCCATCCGGATCGCGACGGCACTGGCTGAGGCTTTCGATTGCGGAGTAAACGATTTGCCATTGTCTATGGTATTGTCCTGGTATGAACAAAAAGCCGTGGCAATTTTGTTGACGCTGTTGTCGCTCGGTATTAAAAACATCAAGATCGGCCCGAGCTTGCCGGCGTTCATTTCTCCAACAGTATTGAACGTACTGGTGGAAAATTTCAACCTGGCACCGACCACTACGGCTGATGCCGACCTTAAAGAAATGCTGGGAAGTTGAGACGTGAATGCGGGAGGCGGACAATGTTCGCCTTCCGACTCGATCAAAATCGATTTCATGTTTTTAGCATTGCTTATGGGGAATATTTTTCACACAAAGGCGCAGAGGCACAAAGAAAAGATTTTCAGCGCAAAGCGTTGCAATTATCCCGACCAGAGGCCGGTGGAGGGACGGCCTCATTGTCGTCAACTTGATCGTATAGGAATTTGTTATTTTAGCAAATCTCATTTTTGGGAAGAAAATTTCATTCGCCACACGAGATATTTCAGGAGTTATTTCAACGTGGAACAGACACTCTTATTATGGATGTATTTTCCCGTTCATGCCCCGGCCGATATTCATATCGCCAGCGGTGCTGTACTGCTGCGCAGGGAGAGCGAGGTTGAAATTATGGTTTCCAGCGGCGTTTCCTCGCCGCTCATACTCAATCGAAGAATATTCCACAGCGCGGTGGCTATCCGGTCGGTGTGCTGGCAAACACTGGTTAAATCAATGTCTTCAGCCACCGCAGTATCGCCAAATCCGATTAAGGAACACTGTTCCGGAACTTTGATTTTGTGTTCGTAACAATACCTCCTGGCTCCCGCCGCAATGGTATCATTCCCGCAAAAAATGGCGGTAGGCGGCAACGGCAAGGCAAATAGCGCCCGAGTCGCGTCATATCCCCATTTGCGGGTTGGATTGCCGGCATGAAGATAGTTTTTGGGCGCTTCAATGCCTGCCTGTTTTAGCGCATCCAGCAATCCTTTGCGCCGCAATTCTGCCGTATGGTCATAGGTACATCCAAGGTGAGCAATGCGGGAGTGCCCGAGACTGAGTAAATGTTTGCTTGCCTCCATTGCCCCCTGATAATCGTCGGAAATTACGTGTGGTACACTCAAATCGGGCAATGACACGTCAAAACAAACCAGCGGAATTGGCAGCGCGGCATATTGTTCAGCACATAACGGGTTCGGCGCCGCCACCAACGCAGCGAATCCGTGGCGATTAGCAAAGTCGAGAATTTGTTCCTCTTTCCGACGCGTATTGTGAGTCAGATGAATCACCGGATGTAATCCCGCAGAAAAAAGTTTTTCTTCCAATACCGAAAAAATGTTGTAATAAAACAGCTCATGATCAGGGAAAAGAATCCCCACTAACTGTTTCCCTTCATCAGAGCCGAGCTTTGCTCCAACATAGTTGCCCCGGCTGGGTTTGCGGTGAAGTAACTTCTCCTGTTCCAAAAGGCGCAACGCTTTGCGTATTGTCAGATGACTGCAGGAAAACATTGCCGCCAGTTGACGTTCCGACGGCAATACATCGCCTTGTTTCAGACGATTCCTGCTGATAAGCTGGCGGATGTCTTCCGCCAATCCGATATACTTTTCCGGTTTGCCGCGTTTCATGGGTTATGTTCCTTGTTAGGATTCGTTCAAAAATAACTGGCTCATAATTATTGGCGACGGGATTTTTTTCGTCGACAATAATTATAGCGGTATATTTAAAAAATGCAATAACCCCATTCAGTGAACTTCACAATATTTTATAGCGATATATTAAAGATCAATAATTTTTGATAAAAAGGCTTGACGGAAATGCTTTTCCGTCGTATTATATGATATTGAAAACAAAAAACTGAAACGGGTGTCCCAGAATGGGGTACTTTTAATTAGCGCCGACGAAAAAATCTTTTTTTCGTTCAAGCGCTAATTAACGGAGGATGCATATGAGTGGGATAAGAACCGTAATGGGGTTCGACATGGAAACCGATATCGGCAGTTGGACTCCGTACTATGAAGGCTTCCGGGCAGGGTCGGAGGTTATCCTCGGTCTGCTGAAAAAACATCATATCGATGGAACTTTCTTTTTTACCGGAGAAAGCGCCCGCAAAAATCCTGATGTTGTTAAACAAGTTCGTGAGGCGGGACACGAAATAGGCGCGCACACGTTATTTCACGAAACTATTGGAGATGCCTTGTTTGAAATCCCCGGCATGATGCCGATTTTGCCGGAAGAGGTGGAAAACCGCATACGTCTCGCAACCGAGTGGGTGGAAGATATTGCCGGCATCAGACCAACTTCATTCCGCTGTCCTCGCCTGTTCGGCTCGACTGCGGTAGTCAACGCGCTGGATAACCTCGGCTACCTTGCCGATGCCACCTATCCGATGTACTATTTCAAGGAACAACTTACGCCGTATCATCCGAGCCGGGACGATTGGACTCAAACGGGTGATTTAAATATTGTGGAACTGCCGAATTTTGCCGATTTGTCAATGACTTCTCAGGATGAATATGGTCGCGATCTCGACCAGTGGCCGCTCTTCCGTACTGAAAGCACCGCCGTCCTGATGGAACATATCAAAAATTACATTGGCTACTGCGAGCGACACCGGGTTGAACCATTCCTTTGTTTCTACTTCCATCCGTGGGAATTTCATCCGATGCGCGAAGGCTTAATCCACTACGGCGAAGGCGCGGTCATGCCGGATCCGTTCATTATCAAGAATTGCGGTCCCTATGCTGCCGAACAATTAGACTTATTGTTTGATGAATTGAAGAAAAGCGGTTGTGAATTTTATCGCGCTAAAGATATCACGGTCAAATAAAACATCTTCGCAACTTTCCGGATGCCGGGAAGTCGCGAATCTGTTTATGTTTTTATAGATACTTTCAACAGTTTTGACAAAACCCCAAACCACAAAAGGAGATGTATGATGAAAAATCGCGTTTGCATTCCACAAGAGGAGTATTTGGAGCGAATCAAAAAAGCGTCAGTGTTGATCGAACGGGAGGGACTTGACGTATTGATCGCCAATTCGAACGAAGCGGATTTCGCTAATGTCCGTTATTTTTCCGGATTCTGGCCGCTGTTTGAGGTCGGCGGCGTGGCCATAGCAGGCAACGGCCACGCGGCGCTGATGGTCGGACCCGAGTCGGAGGAATTCGCGCACGGCTGGTCTCCCATAACAAACATTCATCGCATGAAGGAATACAGAGAATCTGCCGATCCTGCGTTTCCCGAGGGCGCGTTTCAGGGGTTCAGAGAAGTGTTCGAATCCATAGGAATCACAAATCCGAAGAAGATCGGCATCGCCGGCTGGCTGGTAACCAGTGTTGATCTTTATCAGGCCATTTGCAGGGCGTTTCCAGAAGCGGAAATAGTCAAAGCCGACGCGATCGTGACATCGCTTCGACAAATCAAATCCGATGCTGAAATAGCCTGCTTGCGGGAGGCGTTCCGCATTTCGGAAAAAGCGGTTGACACGGTTCTCGAAAGAATCCGGCCAGGCATGACCGAGCTTCAGGTGGTCGGCATCGCGCAGGAGTCATTGTACGCCAACGGCGCGGAATATGAAGCACACGCATTGTACATGTTCTGTGGAGCAAGTACCAACAACGCGATTTCCAGACCGCGCTACAACATCATTGAAAGAGACAAAGTCATCCAACTGAATATCGGAGGCAGGGTGGACGGTTATTCGCCTTCCATAGGCATTCCTTTCGTCATCGGCAAGATGAACAAAAGACAAGAGGAGCTGCTCCGATTCGGACTGGACGCTCATTACCAGACACGCGATTGGCTCAAGGCGGGCGTATGTGCCGGCGACGTGGCAAAGAAATACATCAAGTATTTCGAGACGCGGGGATACGGCGAAAATTATCTATACGGTCCATGTCACGGGTTGGGGTTGCTTGAAGTGGAAAAACCCTGGGTCGAAACAAGCTCGGAATACTTGTTCCAGAAAAACATGACATTTCAGATTGATTCGTTTGTGCGCGACAAGGAATTCGGACTCCGATGGGAAACCGGCGCGGTGATTACGGAAGATGGCATCGAGTTACTCTCGGACAGAGTTAAGGATATTGTCAACCTGTGATATTCGCGACTGCGCTTCAAATCAAACAGTGGGGATAAGGCGGGGGATACGGGATGCACCACCCGATGTTTGGCCAGGGATCAATTAGTACCTGCCCCAAAGTAAGTCAAGTCGTTTCAGCGTGGCGGTTATCGTAATCGCTACCCCGGTAAGGCCTCACTCTTTCCTTTGGGACGGGGTCAATACTACACAGCCTCGTCGTTCCTCCTCGGGTGTCGATTGGGTAGCACCCGTGGCTTTACCACGGGGCCCCCGTTACCGCG